>DASWJH010000015.1 GCA_036397255.1 Nitrospiria bacterium | reverse complement strand
TTCCCTTTCGAGCAAAACTCTTTCAGTATCTGGCGGTCTCTCTGGCTCAACTTCAATTTGGTTTGGCGCATGGTTGACGCATCTCCTTGTAGGATAATGCGTCATTATAATGTTTCTATATTAATGTGTCAACGTACTAGACTACTATGCTGATACACGGACTTATCGTGGCTGGGTCCGATTAAAAATTAGAGAGGATCGCCAGACAGAAATTATATTTGCTTTTCACACGTTAGGTGTGGAGTTCTTGGGTCTTATGGCCGCTTCCGCTTTTATGGAATACCGGGAGTATCGGGATAAAGAAGATGACCAAGAACCCACCCTGGAGGGACCCTACCTCCTTTGTGAGGATGTTTTCCAGTTTTCTTATAATGAAGACAAGCAGGTTGTCTCGCAGCGCTTCCAAGAATGGCTTAATGATGCCGTCCTAGCCGGGCTTGATCAGTGGAGGAGGCAACTCTAATGCTTATTGCTTAGCTCGAATGTCTTCTTCAAAATCCTCTTCGCTCGTTCTTCATCTTTCTGAAAGCATTTCCGCTTCCCTGCCATATCACATAAATAGCTGGAATGACAAACAACGTCAGCAGCGTGGTGGTCACCATGCCGCCGATCATGGGCGCGGCAATTCGTTTCATCACATCGGCACCGGCCCCATGGCTCCACATGATCGGCAAAAGACCTACGATGATGGCCAGCGCAGTCATAATAATAGGCCGTACCCTTTTGACTGCTCCTTCCACGGCAGCCTCGATCAGATCTGCTTTTGTGTTGAGCCGTCCCTCTTTTTGGCACTTCCTGAAGGCTTGATCAAGATAAACCACCATCACGATTCCGATTTCCGTAGCCACACCCGCCAAAGCAATCAACCCCACCCAGACCGCCACGCTCAGATTATAGTCTAGTAGGGCCAGAAGAAAAATTCCCCCCACCAGCGAAAACGGAACCGTGAGCAACACCAAGAGCGAACGACCTACCGAGCGAAAGTTCAGATAGAGCAGGACAAAAATGATTAAGATTGTGAGCGGGACCACCACCTTCAGCTTTTCCTTGGCACGGAGCATATATTGATAGGACCCGGCCCAGCCCAGGGAGTATCCCGAAGGGAGTGACACCTTTTCATTCACCGCCCGTTTGGCCTCTTCCACATAACTGCCCAAGTCCCGGCCCGAGACATCCACGTAGACGATTCCCGCCAGCGACCCGTTTTCATCTTTAATCATGGGGGGGCCGGTAGCGATCCGTATTTCGGCTAGCTGCTCCAATGGAACCTGTGCCCCGGTAGACGTCTGAACCAGTACTCGTTTTAATCGTTCCGGATCATCCCGCAGCTCCCGTGCATAGCGGACATTCACAGGATAGCGCTCCCGCCCTTCCACCGTCATGGTCACATTCGCTCCTCCGATCGCGGCCTCGACGATCTCCTCCACCTCCTGGACCGTCAACCCGTAACGGGCGGCCTCGTGGCGTTTCACAATGAAATCCAGATAATATCCTCCGGTGACCCGCTCTGAAAAAGCGCTCCGGGTTCCGGGAATTCCAGACAGCAATCCCTCGATCTTTTTTCCGATATGGTCAATTTCTTGTAGATCCTGTCCGTAAATCTTAATTCCCACGGCGCTCCTCACACCGGTGGCCAGCATCTCGGTACGGGTTTGAATCGGCATCCACCAAATATTCGGCATTCCGGGAAAACGGACGGCCTTGTCCATTTCGGCAATCAGTTTATCCCATGTCATTCCCGGTCGCCATTGATCCTCCGGTTTCAGTGTAATGGTGGTCTCCGCCATGGAAAGGGGGGCAGGATCCGTGGAGGTCTCCGCCCTTCCGATTTTTCCAAACACCCGCTCCACCTCTGGAAATTGCATGAGCAGTGCATCCTGTTGCTGAAGGACTTGAGTGGCCTTCGTCATCGAGATGCCGGGAAGAGCCGTCGGCATATACAGAATCGAGCCTTCATTGAGAGGCGGCATAAATTCCGAGCCCAATTTGAAAAAAACGGGTATCGTGGCACCGAAAAGAACAACGGCGCCAATGATCACCAGCACACGAAATCTCAAAAAAAGCCGCGCAATCGGCTCATACATGGCAACAAGAAAACGGTTGATGGGATTTTTATGTGTCGGGGTAATCCGCCCCCGGATAAGATAGACCATCAGCAGGGGCACCAATGTAATCGAAAGGAACGATGCGAACAGCATGGCAAAGGTTTTGGTAAAGGCCAGGGGTTTGAATAACCTGCCTTCCTGCGCTTCGAGGGTAAAGACCGGCATGAAAGAGACGGTGATGATCAGGAGTGAAAAAAAGAGAGGTTTTCCCAATTCCTTTGCAGCATCGATAATCACCTGTGTCCGATCCTGCCCCGGCCCCATTTGTTCCAGCCTCCGGTGGGCATTCTCGATCATCACGATAGCGGCGTCCACCATCGCCCCGATGGCGATGGCGATTCCTCCCAGGGACATCACATTGGAGGTCAGACCCAGATAGTTCATCGCGATAAACGAAAGGAGGATGGCCAGGGGAAGGCTCAAGATCGCCACCAGGGCGGAGCGGAAATGGAAAAGAAAAATAAGACTCACCAGGCTCACCACGATGGTCACCTCGATGAGCTTCTCCTTAAGGGTCGCAATGGCGCGCAGAATCAAATCAGACCGGTCGTAGGTGGTCACGATTTGCATACCTTCCGGAAGGGACGGTTCGATCTCCTTCAATCTGGTTTTGACCCGGTCGATCACTTTGAGGGCATTTTCCCCATAGCGCATGATCACGATACCGCCCACCACTTCCCCTTTTCCATCCAGCTCTGCCACCCCCCGTCGCATTTCAGGACCCAGTGCGATGTTGGATACCTCTCGAAGCAATACGGGCACGCCGTTCTGGCCCAAGCCTACAGGAATCACCTCCAGATCTTCCAGGGATCGGATATACCCCCGGCCTCGAACCATATATTCCCGCTCGCTCATCTCGATCGTCCGCCCGCCCACATCGTTGTTGCTCATCCGGATGGCTTGGGTCAACCGGGTGAAAGGAATACCGTATGCCAACAGCTTATTGGGGTCTACGTTCACCTGATACTGTTTGACAAACCCCCCGATGGAGGCCACCTCCGCCACCCCAGGAACCGCTTGGAGCTGATACCGCAAATACCAGTCCTGATATGTTCGAAGCTCGGCCAGGTCGTGCTGCCCGGATTCATCCAGCAGAGCATACTGATAGACCCACCCGACCCCAGTGGCATCCGGTCCCAAAATGGGATTGACCTCTTCCGGGAGCTTACCTGCAATCTTGCTCATATATTCTAATACCCGGCTTCGGGCCCAATAAATATCCGTCCCGTCCTGGAAAATCACATAAACATAGGAAAAACCGAAGTCTGAAGCGCCACGGACATATTTCACCTTCGGTGCGCCCAGCATGGAGGTCACAATGGGATAGGTAATTTGATCCTCCACCAGGTTGGGGCTGCGTCCCGGCCATTCCGTATAGATGATGACCTGGACATCGGAAAGATCCGGAATGGCATCCAGCGGCGTTTGTGTAACAGCCCAATAGCCCCAAGCCGATAGAAGGAACACCCCCAGGAAAATAATAAAAGGATTTTTCGCGCTGTACTCAATGATTCGTTCGATCATCTTACTTGCCTGCTTTCATAGGGGGAGCGACCATCCCCCCTCCACCGGCAGAGCCGGATGGAGCCTCCCTCTTCCCCACGCTCGCATTCGCTCGCTGTTGGTTAACATTCACGACTATTTCACCTTGAGGGTGAACTTCGCCTTCACCGGTTTTCCCGAACCACGAACGATGCTGGCTTCAATCTCCCAAGCGCCCTTCATCCCGAAATCCACCTCGGCCTCATAGATTCCGTCCTTGGTGTGCTTCACCTCCACGGTTTCAATTTCCATACCGGGCATGGCCATGGTGTAGGCCAGTGTCACAGCGGCATCGGTCACCGGAGATCCCTGGGCCTGAACGGTCAGACGGACTCGGTTTTCACCTTTCTTTGGCGGCTCAGGCTCGGTCGCCAGTGTCAGGGTCAGACCCTCTACGGTCTGTTCCCGTGGAGAAGAAGGCTGATTCATCTTCATCCCTTCCTTCCCCTTCATTCCCTCCATGCCCTGCATCCCTTCCATACCCCCCATCTCCATCTCGCCCATCTGGGCCTGTTCCATTTTGATGCCCCCCATGCCCAGCATCCCCATCATATTGGCGGCGGCCATGAGTTTGCTTTCGGAATCGATCAAGAAGGTTCCCGAAGTCACAACCGATTCTCCTGCTTCTAAACCGGCAAGGACGGGATAGTACTGCCCGGTCTTATGACCCACCGTCACCTCTCTCGGCTCATACATGCCATCCCCCTGATCCACGAACACAAGCTTTCTCGTCCCGGAATCCAGCAACGCATTTTGAGGAACCGCGATATGTTTTCCGGGTGTTACTCGAATCTCAACATTTCCGTACATCCCCGGCTTGAATTTCCCCTGCGGATTTGGAAACTCCAAACGGACCTTTACCGTCCGGGTTTCTTTATTCAGATAGGGGTAGATGTAGATTACCTTCCCGTTGAAGTTTTCACCCGGATAGGAGGTAAGAGTTGCCGTTGCAGACTGTCCGACCTTCACCGCCGACAGTTCATATTCATAAATATCCGCAAAGACCCACACCACCGAGAGATCGGCAATCTCATAGAGGTTCGTTTCCGGGGTGGCATACATTCCTTGGACGGCCATCTTTTTGGTCACCACCCCGTTAATGGGGGAATAGATCTTGGTCTCCACTTCCGGATGCTGTCCCTCTTTCAAGCCTTCGAGCTGCGCGTCGGTAAGATTCCATAACAGAAGCCGCTTCCGCGCCGATTCCACTTGGGACCGGGCCCCGCTGCGGATATGGGCAACAGGACTGGCTTGAACCCGTTCAAGGGTTTTAAGGGCGAGAAGATATTCTTCCTGAGTCGAGACCAAATCCGGACTATAGAGGGTAAAAAGCGGATCTCCTTTTTTTACGAATTTTCCGGTATAGTCCACAAAAAGGTCGGTAATCCAGCCCGAAATCCGGAGATTGACCTGACGAACACGACGCTCATCATAGTCGACGCTTCCCACCGTGCGGATCACCGTCTCAAGGGTTTGCTCCTTCACCTTTTTGGTCTTCACCCCGATCAACTGCTTGCGGGATGGGGCAACCATGACGGCCGCCTGTGCCATTCCTGATTGATTTTTCATCCCTTCCATCTCCATTCCCCCCATATCCATCCCCGCCATATCCTCCATCTTTGGGACTTCCGGAGATGTCATAAATCCCATGAATAACCCCGAATACCAGGTCATCCCTATAAAAACCAGTGTCGCTAGAACACCGCTCAAGAATATTAAAATGTTTTTGGCTTTCATTTTTTCCGCTCCTTTTTTTAAAACCTTAAATGTTCAATTCATTCCCTACAGTCCGCTCCAGTTTGGCAACCGACTGCCAGAACCGGACCAGTGCCTCAAAATATTCCAGTTGAAAATCCAACAGCGTGCGTTCGCTGTCGATCAGATCAAGAAACCCAACCTTCCCCGCCTGGTAGCCGATCCGTGCTGCCTTCAGGGACTGCTCGGCCTGAGGCAACACCCCTTTTTGGTATACCTCAATAAGCTGCTCTGCCGTCTTGATCTTCGTAAATAGATCCCGAAGCTCAAACAACGTTTGGTTGCGAAGGGCCGTCTGGTCCGCCCGGGCTTGAGCCTCTTCGGCCACAGCTTGGCTGACACGGGCATCGTATTTGCCTTTAAAAATCCAGGGGAGATTGACCTTGCCCACTGCCATCCACTTGTCAGGTCCCGTATGAACGTCCCAGTACATCACCTCAACCATAAAATCCGGAAAGTAATTCTTTTTTGCCAGTGATCGGGCCTGCTCACTTTTCTCAATCAGAAACTGGACCGCTTTTAGTTCCGGCCGCAATTCGAGCGCCTGCCGGGTTAACTCCTCAGTGGTCAGAGAAAAAGAGCGATATTCCACATCTTCAACACGTCCCAGCATCGTTTCAGGGGGTTGATTCAACATGGCATTGAGTTCAGCCTTGGCGGATACTTCCTCCTGCTTTAGGACCAACAGGCTGTTGTGAAGTTTGGATAGCTCCACCTGGGCCTTGAGGAGATCTTGTTGTGATGCCTGACCCACTGAATATTTTTGATCCGCAATCTGAATAAATTCCTCCAAAAGACTCTGATGTTCCAAATGCAAGTCAATGCTCTTTTGAATCAGAAAAAGATGATAGTAGGATAATTTTATACGGGCCGTCACCTCCAGGACTTTTGCCATGTAGTTCTGTTCCGCAGCATCTGCCAATTTGGCGGCAATCTTTCCCTTCAGAGATAACTTACCCGGGAAAGGAAAGCTCTGGCCGATGCCATACCAGGTCTCATCGGCATCACCGACATTGAAATCCGATGGGATAGCCCACTGGGTGATGGTCAATTGGGGATCGTCTAAAGACCTGTCTTGATCAATCTGCGATCTAGTTGCCTCAAAACCCTGTTTCATGGCCATAATTTCCGGATTGCTCTCTAAAGCTTTCTCGATTAAGTTTGATAAAGACACAATCGGGGGATTTTCTTTTTCTGGTTCTGCGGAATGGGCATGAGGATTCACCGTGCTGATCAGAACCTCCAACGCGAACCCAATGAGAATGAATAGTACTTTTGGTCTTAACATAAAAAGGCCTCCCTTCACCTCGAATGGATTTCAGGAATGATGGAGTACACGGAACAAAGAATTAGCTTTTGGGCGTTATTTATCCCAAAGCTCTTCGGAAACGGTTTTTTAAGGGATAGGACGGTTTAAATAAGAAGGGAGCGGGTGACGATATAAAGCTTAACAGGTCGGTTGTATTTAGGAGAATCAATTTCTCTTGAAGAAAAGACTCGGAGAGGGTTCTCCTCTGGGAAAGGTTCATTTTTTAAGATATGACCTAAATCGGATGGGTCGTCTACATAATAGTTAATGCCATAAGAAATGGAGCCGGTTAACACCGGATGCGTTGAGAAGGCAATCAGGCTTTGGTTGCAGTTCTGCTTTGCGACTTGAGGGGTGGTATCCATCCGGCAGTGCTCTTCACAACAGGCCATGGATTTACCTTCGCTCATTTTTGAGTGGGAGGGAAGAAGACAGGCAAGGGTTGGCTGACTCGATAAAAAAACGAATGTAATGAAAGCCAGGAAAGCAACTACTCTTACCGTTGGAGGAATCTTTTTCAAGAACTTTCTCCTTACAGTTTTAAAAAGAATATCACACGACTTAAAGGAAAGCAAGCGTCCGAATCATTCATTTTGCACATATTACCCCGCAAAAGTCTAAACTGAATCCTCAAATCCCCATATTAAGATTCCCCTCTTTGGAAAAGAGGGGCAAGGGGAGATTTTACAAAATTTAATCCCCCTGAATCCCCCTTTTCCAAAGGGGGAACTAAATAGCTACCCCGTAGCATGCTACGGGGAATATCAGGTTTAATCCCCATTAGATAGAAATTCAAACACCAATAACCTGTCATGGGCCGTATCGGTGGCAAAGATCCGGCTATCCAGGCCCACAGCCACACGGTTGGGTGATAATAATTCGGTAGGAAGATCCAGGTCCCACTGATCCAAAACACGGCCGTTCCCCGAGAGTGCAACCATCCGGTGGTTGGCACTGTCGGCCACAAAGATCCGCCCTTCTGAATCCACCCCGATACCGGAAGGCACCCGAAACCAGCCTTTCCAGGAAGCTGGGATCCCCCAGCCGAAGAAACCACCCCATTTAGCTAGGACCTTGCCTTTGGGGGTGAACTTCTGGATCCGGTGATTATAGGCATCCGCCACGTATATATTCCCATCCCGATCCACGGCCACATCGGTTGGATAGTTCATAGCTCCACCCCAGACTCTCCCAGGTTCTCCGACCTGGAACTGAAGTTCTCCATCCAGGTCATAGACCTCCACCCGCTTGTTATAAAACTCAGCAAGATAGATCCGCCTCCGTTCACGATCCATTCCCAACCCAGCGGCAACCGTAAAATGACCACGATCCTTTCCACTTTTTCCCCACTGCCTCAAAAATTTGCCTTCAGGAGAAAAGATCTGTATCCGATCGAGATCGTAGTCACTGACATAAACCTGACCCGTCTGGTCTACGACAACATCCACCGGTTTTGAAAATTCCCCCGGGCCCTTACCGGGTTCTCCAAATTGGAGAAGAAATTCTCCTTTTTCTGTGAATTTTTGAATCCGAGCATTACGGGTATCCGCAACATACAGGTTTCCTTCGGGATCAAACGCAAGGCCCATAGGCTCCCGAAATTGTCCTGGGGCCTCCCCGGTTTTTCCCCATGTCGAAAGGAGTTTAAAACCGTCTTCAGCGGATGATTCCGAAATACCCCACAAAAAAAGTAAAATAAACCCTATATAATAGGAAATAATAAATGGCCCGGGTATGAAGGAATTTGGTCTTTTCACGGTGAAAACCCTTTTGGGTCTATGGATTCAGGCACAAGTTTAAAGGGTGCATCTCGGGCATCCTTTGTACCCGCTTTCAAAACGACCTCACGGTCAATCATGTCGATGGCTTGTTGGATGATGGCATTCTCCTCCACTGGGAAAATTTGCTCTGTTTCTGTGATTTGAAAGGTGTAACCTTCATTTAACTGGTTGAACCTTCCCACGAATTCAGCCTTGATCTCACGGGGGGAAAATCCAGCATCGTATACATATTTTCTTAATGTTTGAATATCCAGAATCGGTTTGCCCCTGATAAACCCAATCTCCACAATTCCTTCTGTCATCTTCATGTCATACCAGGCAATCCGGCCAGATTGTTTAAAAAAGCGCTCCATACCGTAGGCGCAGAAGTAACAGGCCAGTCCATCCGCACGAATAAAAATCTTATTCTCACCCTTCTCGGCAGAAGGGGCAATCACCTTTGCTTCAGGCGGTGATGGGGAAAAAAAGATGGTTGAAAGCATCGAAAACAAAAAAACTTTGTATTTCATGTTAATCCCCCCTCCTTTACTAACAGGGTGTTGAAAAAGGATGTATTTGTGCGTTAGGTCGTCATTCCCGCGAAACCTGTCCTCGAATGCCTCTATCGGGGAGCGGGAATCCAGAAGTTGTTGATTTTAAAAATCCTGGATTCCTGCCTGCCGGCAGGCGGGCCCGATAAAACCATTCGGGAATGACGGATTCGAAGTTTTTCAACATCCTGCTAAAATCTAAACTCCGCAAGTGCCTTAAAATTAAAATCCTTCGGCTCTTGTTGTCCGTTTAACGATTGCAGAACCGGAATCTGTACCCCACCCCGCAACATGACTCGATTCGTTGGTGAAATTAAAATTTCGGGGGAGAAAAAGAGAAAATCCCCGCCGGTGTCGGGATTTGGAATTCCACTGACCTCGGCCTGTCGCTCATGGAGATAA
Organism: Nitrospiria bacterium; assembly: GCA_036397255.1. Classification (NCBI taxonomy): domain Bacteria; kingdom Pseudomonadati; phylum Nitrospirota; class Nitrospiria; species Nitrospiria bacterium. The sequence continues at coordinate 40,697 of DASWJH010000015.1, read as the reverse complement.
TTTAATTCGAAGAAATAAACAATGTCTGTTTCTTCCAACCCCCGAAGTTCCGGGCGCAGCCCATACGCCACATCGAAATAGATCCGGTTCCCCGGCATGCTCTGATGATCTTCAACATGATAAAGGTATCGAGCGTCCACAAAATAGTACCAGTGCAGCCCCTCACGCCCATGGGCCAGGCCCCCGAGAATGCTCGGTTGATCACGGCCAAGCCTTCCATCCCCTTCACCGACTGGAAGAGTGGACTGAATCACAGTGGCAATGGCATACTTCACGCCGGGAAGATCTTTATCCCAAAAACGCCATTTGAGGCGCACAGTCGGATCACCCAGGCCGTTTTCTACGTCTTGACCCGTTGAGGTCATTTCTTCCTCACGGACAAAGGGCATGGAAAGGCCTACGGCCAAGTCCCGCGTCAGACCGTAGGTGAATTCTTGCTCTATCTCAAACTCCCGCTCATCTCCCTGGCGCTCATGGGTCATTTCGGTATGAAGGTCAAAAGCTCCTTTACCGGGTGCCTCATGGCTGATCATAAATATGGGTTCATGGGCATAGGAGGTTCCTATCAATAGGAACCAAAAGGCCATTCCTCCAACGAATCCCTTCATTGAATTGATCCAAACCATCTCAACCTCCAAAGAGCTCATCCCAACAGGGTTGAAACCCAAGTCACGACAGCGCTGGTTCGGCTTCCTTGAGCCTTGACGTACAATAAAAAATGGACTCTTCCCAGAAAAAACAAGGACATAACAAGTAGAATAGGTGAAAGGTTCCCGGTGACTTGTCGGGACAGATCCATGCCAGCCAATCCGATAACAGAAAAAATTCCTGGTGAGATACAGCACCAAGGGAGTGCAAAGAGACCTCCGATGAGGCCAGATTCTTTGACATTCAAAACCATGTCTTGTTTTCTCTCAATAAGCCATATAAAGATTCGCTTCCTTTCGCAAACGGATCATTTCCCGGAGGCCGAGGGGTTTAAAAAATGGGGCCGATAGATGATCAACCGCACCCAAATCTTCTTCAATTCCGGCAACGACCAACATGGAACTATTGATATAGAATTGGGCGCCTTTTTGCCTTAGCATGTGGAGGTAATCCCCATAGGTTGCAGGGATGTCCTCCATTTTCAATCCAAACTGTTGAGAGAGCGATGATTTTAAGTTTTCTGGCAGTTTAAACTTTTCAATTCCGTCCTTCCCAAACCATCCCACTTTATAGGTATTTACGGCGTCCGCATCAATGAGAACATTGACGTTGAGCCCTTCCTCCAGAGCGGCCCAAATTTGATTGTAAGCCACGCAGATTTGTGCGTCATCATGCTTGAGACTGGTTTTCAAATGAAATAAAATTGTTTTTTTTGATTCAGCAAATGTAAGGCCCACATGGGTAGATATTCCAAGAAAGAAAAGGAACGTAAGGAAAACCCAAAATGCTTTATTCATTTCAAACCTCCCGTTAAATTCCTTAAAAGTTATTCATTTGTTTCGGTGGACAAACGGTATCGCTGTAGGAACAAAAGATACAACAGGTCCCAGGTTTAGGTTTCATCATCCTCTTGCAACGTCCACAGATGTAATTGATTTGACAAAAATCCCTCGGCATGGTCTCCTCTTTCTCAAAACGGCAAAAGGGACATGTGATTCGGGCATTTATTTCCATCTCTTTCCTATCCTTCAAAGGATTTTTCCTCCTCGACGATCCAGAGCTTCCAAAATCGGACATTCACTGGTGGGACCGCGCCCTCTGCAAGAATGTTTTAAACGAAACAGTGCTTTTCTCATTTTTTTCAGGGCCAAGATTTTTGAATCAATCTCTGAAATTTTGATCTCGGCTCTTTTTTTAATATTCCCGCAAGAGGTCTTTGGATCAACCCGTAGGGAAAACAGATCCTGAATCTCCTTGAGAGTAAAACCCACCATTTGTGCCCCTTTAATAAATTGAATCCGGGTCACACTCTCATCCGAAAATGTTCGATACCCCGAACCGGTCCGGGGCATTTTAGGAATAAGTCCGCGCCGTTCATAAAACCGGATGGTTTCAATATGGACACCGGCTTTTTTGGCCAATTGGCCCGAAGAAAAAGTCTTCATTTTGAAATCCTCCAAAATCATCATAATCCCTGTACTTAGGTACAGGGTCAAGTGAAAAATCCGGCTTTTAAAAAACCTTTATTTTATATGGACTTCCAGGAAATCCAGTCGGAAAGAAATCTAATGGGCAAGATTTAAATTTTAATATTCTTTCGGCTTTGAATTCATTTTCCTTAACAATAAATAAAAGACAAGAACTGCGGCAAAGGTAAGAGAGATACCCCAAATTCGATGGGGAAACCATCGGGACACTTTCTCCCATTCATTTCCCAAAAAGTAACCCAGGGAAACATAAAGACTAGACCAAATAAGCCCACCTGAAAAAGCGAACAACGCAAAAACATGATATTCAAGCTTGGAGGCTCCCGCCACAATAGCCGTCGCATGTCTAACCCCCGGAATAAAATATCCGAAAAAAATGGTCCACTTCCCATAAGTTTCAAACCAAAAATGGACCCGGTTCATTTTTTCCGGTGAGAGGCGCACACACCGCCCATACCTTTGGAGGACAGGAGTCCCCACAAAACGCCCCAGACTGTAGCTGATCGAAATACCGCAAACACTTCCCACAAAGGCAACCGAATAAGCGGGAAAGGGTTGTAAAACTCCTTGAAAAACCAGAAAACCAGAAAAGGTCAGCAGAACTTCATCCGGGACGGGAAGGCCAAAAAGACCAAGCACCAGAAGAATAAAAATAGCCAAATATCCATACTCGGTAACCCATTGGATGAGGATTTCCATTAACCTCCTAAAATGCTTCCTAAGGAATGAAAAACGTTAAAACATTAGAAAAAAGCCGAATAAATTATCTAAGGATAATCCTTCCATCATCCAATCACCACCCGAGTTTTTGGATAGCGATACCTTATTTGGGCTCGAGTTTTGATGGCAAAAAGTCCTATCATCAAAGGACCGAATCGGCCGATCAACATGTCCAATATTATAATCACTTTCCCGGCATCTGAAAAAAGGGCTGAAAGGCTTCTGACCCCCCCATCCCCCACCGAGAGGCCCACCGTTCCAAATGCCGACGTGACCTCAAACAAAAGGGTTAAAAAGGGTCGACCCTCGATAAAGGTGGAAACCAAAGTGAAAAAAATAATGATTCCCAATCCGAGGAAAAAAATGACAGCAGAGCGAATCACCAAGTCATAGGGAATCCTTCTTCGAAACACTTCTACCTCTCCCCGGTTGCGAAGAATTCCCCAAGCGAAGAGGCAGAGGATTCCGAACGTTGTTGTTTTAATACCCCCCGCCGCGCTACCGGGAGATCCTCCAATAATCATCAACAGGATCAGAAAATAGGTTGAAGCATCCCGCATCAGGGATACGTCGAAGGTGTTAAAACCGGCGGTACGGGCCGATACCGAGAAGAAAAAGGAAGTCAAAAACTGTTCATGTTCAGAAATAGGAATTGTTGAATTTGGATCATGCCATTCGAGAATCCAAAGCCCTGCTGTTCCTCCGATCAGTAAAATGAAGGTAACGATCACCACAAACTTTGTATGGGTCCTTAACCTAAACCGCCTTCCCTGGACATTATCGAGCAGGTCCTGGAAGACGATAAAACCGATTCCCCCGATAACGATCAATAAGGAAACAACCCCGATGACCAGCCAATCCCCCCGGTAATCGATCAGGCTGTTGGAGAATAACGAAAAACCGGCATTGTTGAACGCCGAAACGGAATGAAAAATACCGAAATAGATGGCTGTGGAGAGTTCCATATGGTTCATAAAACGGAGAGTCAGGAAAAAGGCCCCCGCTCCTTCAAGTAAAATCACCATATAGATGATGGTCTTTACGAACCGGATCAGTCCGGCCATATCCAGCGTATTCATCACCTCCGCGATCATCATCCGGTCCCTCATTCCCAGGCGGCGCCCCAGGGCCAACAAAAGCAACGTCGCGATGGTGGCGTATCCCAAGCCCCCGATTTGAATCAGCAATAGAATCACGGTTTGCCCAAATAACGTGAAATCCTGAGGCGTGTCCAAAACGATGAGGCCTGTGACGCAAACCGCCGAGGTCGATGTGAACAATGCATCCACAAAACTCAAATGGACTTCAGGCGGGGTGGCCCATGGCAGCAATAATAAAACCGTCCCCAAAAGGATGACGACCAGTCCCGCCAGAGGCACGATTTGGCCCGGAAGTAAACGTATCCCGAGGAGCCGTTTCAAAAGAGATGATTTTGAGAAAAACTTAGTTCGATTCGATTTAACTTTTTTCATATTTCATTTCCTTCGACTCACGCCCGGTAACATAAAGTTCACACCAATATGAATTTGGAACCTTTATTTCCTCATGACAACCACTTCTTCCTTTTGAAAAATACCACCATCGAAACCCCGACAATGGCCATCACAATGAGACTCAAGGGGTATCCGAACTTCCATTCCAACTCAGGCATAGATTTAAAATTCATCCCGTAAATTCCCGCAATAAAAGTAAGGGGCATAAACACCGTCGCGATCAGGGTTAACACTTTCATGATTGCATTCATCCGATTACTGACACTGGAAAGGTAAATATCCAACATGCCAGAAAGCATATCTCGAAATGTTTCAATCATATCAATCACACGGATTGTGTGATCATAAACATCCCTCAGGTAAGGGCCTGTCGTTTCCATAAAAAGAGAAGAATCACCCCTTTCCAATGCACCTAAGACCTCTCTCAAGGGCCAAATGGATTTTCGCAAAAATATCATTTCCCTCTTTAGTTTATGAATCTCATAAATCGTCTTTGTGGTGGGATCCTCGATTAACTCGCCCTCAACCGTTTCAATCATTTCCCCAAGGCTATCCAAAACAGTAAAATATCGGTCGACAACGGCATCAATGAGACAATAGGCGAGGTAATCGGCTCCCATCTTTCGAATTTTCCCCTTACCAATTTGAATCCGCTCCCGGACTGGGTTGAAACAATCCTCTTCCCGTTCTTGGAAAGAGATCACAAAATTTGAGCCAAGAACCACACTGATTTGCTCTTCCTCAAGCTCATGAAGACCGGAATGGAAGGCAAACATTTTCAAAACAATAAAAATATAATTCCCATAATCCTCCATCTTCGGGCGTTGGCCCGTATGAAGAATATCTTCCATGACCAACGGATGTAATCCAAAGGCGTTTCCCAACTCCTCAATCGTAGCGGAGTCATGAATTCCGATCACCTGAATCCACATCACACGTTCCTGACGTTGATAGGCGTGAATCTCCCGAACGTTTTGAACCTCCCTCTCCTCTATTTGAAGGCCGTCATAAAACAAAGCACGTATCCGCACCCTTTCTGTTCTCTTCTCACCAACATGAATCAATGTACCGGGAGGAAGCCCTTCCCTTTTGGATCTTTTTTTCAACCGCTTTGCCATTTTAACCCCCATTAAAAAGTTAGGAAATTATGATCAATGGTAGGAATAATTTCTCACTCGCTCTTTTCATTCCATCCAAAAATAATTGTAGAGATATTCTGAAGTAAGGAAGGTAAAAACGAATCCTCCTGTAAGACCTAATATTTGAATTCCCAAACGGGGTGGAAAAATTTTTCTTGATTGTAGACACATGTCATACGGAATGAAAGGGCGGTTCCCTCGTATGAAAGAAAGTGCTGGATATAATGAAGGGCCGATTTATCGGATATAGATTACTGGAGCCAATCGGCCTTAAAATGTTAGAATAATTCTGTTTGAAGTTTTCTTCCGTTTTTTCCTCCACGTAACTTACGTGAAATGTAATTCCAAAAAGAACGGAATGTAATCACCATATTAACCGTCAATAAGGTAACTTTTGGTTCTATACCAATGTTTTTTCCCATAGACTTTACAAAATTCAAAAACCAGATAAATTATAGTTGAAACACAGAAGGTTTAAAAGAGAAATCATAACCATTACCTAAACCTCATCCCGGTCGATGAGGTCCTTCCGAGGTTACAAAAAACTGACCACGGTTTCGTCATGAAAGAACTTCCGACTTTCCCGGCTCTTTACGAAATCAACACCCGGGTATGGCTGCGGCAATTTGATTCCCCCGGTCAAAGGGCAACCCTTGAAAAGGTTCCTTCAGAATATTGGGACCGATTATCCCACATGGGAATTCATATTATTTGGCTCATGGGAGTATGGGAAACCAACCAGAGCAGTATTGAAAAATATGGGTCCCACCCCAGTGTCATTGAGGGTTACAGAAAGGCTTTGCCGGATTTCAAAAAAGCCGACGTCATTGGGTCTCCCTATGCCATTGATGATTACCGCCTTAATCCTGCATTGGGCAACCTGGATGGCCTTAAAAAAATCAGAGAAGACCTCAATCAAAAAGGGATGCTTCTGTTCCTTGATTTTATTCCCAACCATTTTAACGCAGACTCCCATTTGATACAGGAACATCCTGAATTTTTTATTCAAGGAAACAAAAGTTTGTATCAAAAATCTGCCTTGACCTTTTTCAAACATAAGGGCACCAATTCATTTTTCGCCCATGGGCGGGACCCCTACTTTCCCCCGTGGATCGATACCGTCCAGGTGAATTACTTTCACCCGGACACCAGGCGTTTCATGATTCAAAAGCTGGTGGAACTGGCGGAAATCAGTGATGGGGTCCGGTGCGATATGGCCATGCTGGTGTTAAATTCAATCTTCAAGGAAACCTGGAACCATGTTTTGGATGAAATGGGGTACAAGGACCCCCAGGAGGAATTTTGGGATCAAGCCATTAAAGCGGTGAAATCCAAATTTCCCGGTTTTATTTTTATGGGAGAAGTTTACTGGGGGAAAGAAGGAACATTGCAGGAAATGGGATTTGACTTTACCTATGACAAATCCTTAACGGATTTTATGGAAAATGGGAATGCAAACCAGATTCGAAAGCATTTGGAAACCACCAAACCGGTTCAGCCGCGCTCGGTTCATTTTATTGAAAATCATGATGAAGAGCGGGCGGTCAGAAAATTTGGGAAAGAAAAATCTTTGGTTGGTGCAGTCACCATCAGCACTCTTCCAGGCCTTCGTTTTTTCCATGACGGGCAATTTGAAGGGAAAATGATCAAACTTCCAGTACAATTAGGAAGAGAACCTAAAGAAACCGTGCAGGAGGATATTCAGTCATTTTATCACCGGCTTTTATCGATTACGAAAAACCCCGTTTTTACATCGGGGGAATGGACCCTTTTGGAATCTCTTTCTGCGGGTGAAGGAGATGGATCCCATCAAAATATCCTCATTTGGATTTGGGGTTATCAACAAGAAAAACGCCTGGTCACCGTTAACTTTTCAAACCATGTTTGCAGGTGCAGGGTATTCTTAAACTTTAAAGAAAACCACGGGGATTTGACCTTTTCGGACCTGTTAAACCATCAGACCTACACACGCAAGGCGGACGACCTCCAAAAAAACGGACTTTTCATTGAGCTGGAGAGGTATCAATCCCATATCTTTTCTTTCTGAAAAAGTGATTTTAGCATTGTACACCCCCCCGCAACCTCATAGCTCCCACTCAGAAGTTTTTAAACAGGACATCAAAATAAATTCCCTCTCTTGCTTACATGATTTTGTTCTGTTATCTTACTATTTTTTTAGGGAGAAAGGGTTAAACCATGAAAAACATTGTCAGTATTTCGGGAACAAACCGTCCCAATAATTACACCTCACGTGCCCTCAATATCGTCAATGATGAATTGTCTAAAAAAGGGTTAAACCCGATGGTCTTCGATGCACGTGAACTCTCATTGTCCTTTCCAGGACATCCCCCATCAGATGCAACCGAAAAGCTGCGGGCAGGCATTGAAAAAGCAACAGGGGTTGTTCTTGCCACTCCCGAATATCACGGAAGTTTTTCGGCCATGACAAAGCTCATCATCGAAAACCTTGGGTTTCCATCGGTCCTAGCAGGGAAACCGGTTGCTCTTATCGGTGTGGCAGCAGGAAGAATCGGAGCCATCAAGTCTCTTGAGCAATTAAAAGGCGTCTGCTCCCACATTGGGGCCATCGTGGTTCCAGGGTCGGTTTCCATTGCCGGTGTACAAAGTATCTTTGAGGATAATGGCCATTGCACCGATCCGGGATCTGAAAAAGCTTTAAGGGGGGTAGCCCAATCTTTACTTGATTTTATCAAGGATTATGTCTGTCCCAAATACGCTTTAGAAGAGATGGTCCGCGGAGAGGCACAGCCTTGGTCGGCTAAAATATAATCAAAAAAGGAGAGGAAAGAAACGGCAATGAAGGAAATGACACCACAAGAGATTATTGAAAACCAAAAACAGCAATGGAATGGGGTTGCTCCCTCCTGGGAAAAGTGGGATCAGAAATTGGATCAAAACCTCTCTTTTCTGAATCATCGACTGATCGGGGATGCCCAATTACGTTTCGGACAAACCGTCCTGGATCTTGGAAGCGGAACCGGTTTCCCTGCCGTTCTGATCGCCCAGACCGTTGGGGAAAAAGGAAGCGTCACAGGCCTTGATTTAGCTGAGAGCATGCTAACCGTTGCACGGGAAAAGGCTCAACGACTCGGGGTAACCAATATTCAATTTCAACAGGGAGATATTACAGCCCTTCCGTTTGAATCCAATCAATTCGATGCTGTGACTAGCCGTTTTTGCCTTATGTTCCTTCCGGAAATCCCGAAAGCCATCGTAGAAATCGCCAGGGTTTTAAAACCCGGTGGATATCTTGCCGCAGCGGTCTGGTCTGAACCCAAAAAAAACCAATTTGTTCAAATACCGGTGCAGGCCCTTTCAAAAATCATCGAGTTTCCCAAGCCCGATCCCAACCAACCCGGAATATTTCGTTTGGCCCCTCCCGGCGAATTGATGGACATGGCAAAACAGGCAGGACTCCATGGAATCAGAGATGAGGAGGTTGAAGCTGAATCTCCCTTTGACTCCCCCGATGAATATTATGAAAACCTTCTAGATCTGGCGGCACCCCTCAAGCCATTTTTTGAAAAGCTCACGCCTGATCAAAAAAAGCAGGTTGAAACGGAGGTTAAAGGGGAAATCAAACAATTTCAAAGGGAGGACCAGATTTTCCTCCCCATGGCCATCCGGCTGGTCACGGCCAGAAAACCCCTTGGATGAGGTATTCAATGAAACATTTTCCACGAAGCGCATACGATAAAGTTGGCGAGCTCGTCTATTTCGCCCGAATGCTGGATAAAATCCGCTTAATGGGAGAAGGAAAATTACCTCTGGACTACCATCAAAATCTTGGAAAAGGTTTTGACGGACGATGTACCCGTTTTCTCCACGTGGATTACAACGAGTTGCGGGCCCGTGTCCTTCAAGGTGGAACCGATGAGGAAATTCTTCAATGGTGTTTTGAGAAAGGACGAAAGCCCAACGAAGAAGAAATTTTAATCTGGAACAGCTTTATGGTCAAAAGAGCCTGGAACGATGAAGCCACCCCGGAACTTGAAAAATACAAAACCGCAAGCGGTTTATCGGATCGAAAAGATATTCAAACCCTTTTTGATTATTATGGAGTAGATGAGGGACGAAAAAAATAGATCATTCAATCAATGGGGAAAAACAAGTCCAGGGAAAGTTAAAAATAAATTGCAATTTTTTCCTAACAATTTAAAAAATTAATAACTCTCCCAGTCATTGTGTGGATCTTTTTTTATCTCCCCTCCATGGATGGGAGGGGATTAAGGGGAGGGTGTTATGAACCATTTCCTCTGACCACTTCTAACACCCCCTCTATATTAGTTAGGACTTCATGGTCCCAAAACCTCAACACCTTATAACCCTGTCCTTCAAACCATTTATCCCTTAGTTTATCTTTCTCGCCTACTTCCGACTTTGCATGTTGTCCCCCATCCAACTCAATGATGATCTTTTTCTCAAAACACACAAAATCCAAAATGAAATGACCTATGGGCTGTTGGCGTCTGAATTTGAGGCCGTCCAATCACTGGATTCCCGCTTACGCGGGAATGACGAAAGAGTCTTCTCTTCAATGAAATAAAGGGTGATTTCACATGTATAGTTCACCCTCACCCTCTCCCATCAAGGGAGAGGGTATTTCTACCTACACAACCTCATGAGGAACATTTTTTTTACTAAAAAGGGTTACAAAACTCCCTTCCTGTCATTCCCGAATGTTTCATCGGGAATCCAGGGGTTTTATATTCAATAGATCCTAAATTCCCGCTTGCGCGGGAATGACACAATGGATCAATAAGAATTTCAGATGCTTTTCAAATATTCCATCATCTTCCTCCGCATTGTCGGATCAGGGAGTCTCCCATACCCCGCCTGCATATTGTCTTTTAGATGTTTGGGTTTACTGGTCGCAGGAATCGCGCAGGTGACATCCGGATGGGAGAGAATAAATTTCAGGAAAAACTGACCCCAACTCTGACAATCAAACTCTGAAACCCATTGGGGTAGAGCTTTTCCCCGTACTTTTTTAAACATGTCACCTTTTTCAAAAGGCCGGTTCACCAAAACGGCAATTTTCTTTTCCCTTGCAAGGGGTAACAGACGCTTTTCAGCCCCCCTTGTGGAAATAGAATAAGGAAGTTGAACAAAATCCAAATCCTCTTTCTCCATGATATGCTCCAGATCATCAAAAGCCCTGGGAACATAATGGGTAATTCCAACGTACCGAATTCGGCCGGTTTCCTTCCATTCATGCAAAGTCTCAAGCTGGGTTTTCCAATCCACCAGGTTATGGACCTGTATCAGGTCAATACGCTTCACCCGCATCCGTTCCATGGACTCTTCCATTTGCCGAATGCCTTCTTTTCTCCCCCGTGTCCACACCTTCGTGGCAAGAAATAGTTTACTTTGAATACCCAGTTCTGCGGCCAGATCACCCACTACTGTTTCGGCGGTTCCATACATGGGCGAGGAATCAACAAGTGTTCCTCCCATCCCAACAAAATGCTTTAAAACTTCTTTGACATTTTTACGGACTCTAGGATCGGTTCCAACCTCAAAAGTACGGGAGGTCCCCATTCCCATAGCGGGGATCAGTTCCCCACCCTTCGGTATTGCCCTTTTTAGCTGGGTTTGGGTCTGTGAAAGCCCGATTTTAGGAAGGGCAAATACCCCCCCCATACCCGCCATTAATAGGAGGGCTTCTCGACGTGACATTTTAAAAATTCTTGATCTATCCCCTGGGCCTTTTTTAAATTCCATTGTTTCCTCCCATAAAACAATAAAGCCCCCCTCCCTTAATCCCTCCCCCCCAAAAATGGGGGAGGAAGATTGAGGTTAATTCCTCCCCCTGGATAGAGGGGAAGGTAGGGGAATGAGGAAAGGTTATTGTTTCATTTTGTTTGGGTCAATAAATTCATTCGAAGCTTTTCCTGGCGGCCCCCCAACCACACGCCGGTCAATAACCAAACAAATGCAATGGGCATGGCGATGAAGGCAATACTAGATAATCCCAATCCGACACTGGTTAACCCCGCAAAAACCCATCCGCTGACCGCATCTCCCCCACGGTACACCACCGTATCAATAAAATTTTTAGCTTTATACTTCTCCTCCCGCCTGACCACCGTAAATAGCATTTCACGTGCTGGTTTGGCAAAAGCATAATTACCCGCTCGCCGAATAACCTGGAAAACGAGTAATACACCCAATACCGGGGCCATTCCCAAAAAGGTAAAACCAATCAGCATAGCCCCAGGGATCAGAGCAAGTGTCGCGGATAAACCGAACCTGGCCACAAAGCGGTGGGTCAGGAAGACCTGTGTAATCACAGTTAGAAAATTCACGGACAGGTCAATGATGGCAAATACTGAGGTCCGTTGGCTCGAATCATCAAAAGCATCACGGATGATTTGGGCCTGTTCAAAGTAAAGAAAGGTAGAAATGCTTGTGTAAAGAAGAATATAAAACCCAATGCCCATTAAATAAGGGGAACGAAATAATAATGAAATACCCGCCAATAACCCTCCCCCAATGGCTTCATCGTTTTTTTTATGGGGGTTTGAAGTTGTGGCCTGCAGGGACGGTTTCTCCAATGGACCAGATTCGTTCACACCTTTATCAGCCCACTTAATCAGGTTTTTAATGCACAAAACAGCCATTGCCAAAAATAAGGCAGAAATCAGAAGCAAATGAATCGGACCAATGCGAGGGGCTAATGTTGCTGTCAGGAAAGGTCCTAAAATTGCCCCCACACTTCCACCGGCAGCGATAAAGCCAAACAGGCGCCGTGCTTGTGCGTTGCTGAACAAATCCACCATAAAGCTCCAGAAAACGGAGACCACAAAAAGATTAAAAACACTCACCCATATGAAAAATGCTCTTGCTGCGGAGACCGCTGCGATTTCATATTGAAAGAACCCATAAAAGATAAGGAGGTTGGCAATAAAAAAAATGTAAACCACCGGGAGAAGCACATGCCGATGAAATCGCTTCACCGCTGCTCCGAAAATAGGGGTTGCACCCAGCATGGCCACAAAGGTTCCGGTAAAAACCCATTGAAGATTCTCCACTCCCCCCATAATCCCCATCTCATCCCGTACAGGCCGAAGGATGTAATAGCCACAAAGCAGGCAGAAGAAATAGGCGAAAGACCACAGAACCGCTGGTACTTCTTGATCTTTTACATTGATGAAACGTTTTAGGAACATAAACATTAGAGAAAATTTTCCGATGGGAAATTCCAGGTCAATATGAGATAAACCAATTAATCTGGATTCACGCTTTTGCGGGAATGACGAACGGATTTTAGGAATCTTACAATTAAAAATTCTTTCTGTGAAATTAGCCAAATAAAATCATATTTAACATTTTCCAAATTATTGACAACCGTACAAATCACTTGGGGTAATCCAAAAGGTATATTTTTTACAATCATCGGGGGCGGGTGGCCGAGCCGGAGGGACTTCATTGTCAACGGGAGGAAGGGTTCGAAGATATGCCCCCAATGCCCGGATATCCTCTTCATCCCAGTTTGATGCGTGATCCCAGATCATCCCCTGCCAGTGAAGCATTCGCCCATCCGGTGTGACACCACTTCGAATTGCCCTGGCAATCTCCAACTCGTTCCAGGCCCCTATCCCATTCTCGGGATGGGGTGTGATATTCCGAGTCCACAATGTACCGAACGCTTGCCAGCTAATTTTTAGGCCTCCACCCCCCTCCGGTCCATGACACAGGGCACAGGAAGCAACGGTATATAGATACCGGCCCCGTTTCACCAAAGCGGCCTGCTCCGGACTTTTTAAATGGGTTTCATTAGGCGTGGGAATTTTGGTAAGAACCGTATTGGCCACCCGATCAGGGGGAATCAGTATAAAGCCAGGAAATCGGAAAACGGCTAAGCCCACCATGCATAATAAAAATATTCCAATAACCATAAAAAATAAAAATATCCAACCGCTGATGGTCTGAGGGTAGCGGCGATTTGGCGGCCCGGCAAAAAGGAAAGCAAAAATTCCAAGAATAAATACCAACAATTGTGCACCCACAAGGATTTCCTGGGGAAGTCCAAGTAAAGGCCCCTGAGGCCTTTGACCAAAATTCCCATCGATGAAACGAAGGACTTTGGTAGGCTCCAGCAGTTTCATGACAATTGTTTCCACAACCCCATAATGCAAAGCGTGGGATATTTTATTATAAACAGGTTTTAGGGTTTTCAAGTAACTGGCAATGGCCATTGCATCCTCTTCTTCCAAAGCGTGCAGATAATGCCAGGGCATATCGACGGGATTAAGGACCCTGTCCCGCGACCTTCCGTTTCGGATAGCATTGGCAATTTCTTCTTTTGCCCACCGACCTAAACCCGTTTCGGGATCAGAGGTAAGATTTCTGGAGATGTAGAAACCATGGGGATAGGCATCCACGCGCATTCCACCCGCAAGATAAAAATCATCCCCCCGGTAGATTCCTGTCCGGTTGATCTGGGTATGACAAAGACCACACATTTGTGCATGAACCAGATATTCACCCCGCCGGATCAAATCACGATGCTGACCCGGCCCTTCTAATTTGCCTCCTGCTTCCCATGGGGGAACACGGGCAAGCGATAAAACGTAATTCACCAGGTCCCAACGCTCATCGGGGGGAATCACTTCCGCATAAGATGGCATTGGACTGGGGGCCAAACCGGTAGTTATTCTCAACCAAATTTGTTCCGGAGAACTTCCCCCTCGAAAGGTCCATGGGGCTGACAGATCTCTGGAAAAAACAGGATAACCTTTTGAATCTTTAAGCCTTGGGGTGGCTCGTCCATCTAGGCCGTGACAGCCAAGGCATCCCTGTTGTCCATAAAGAATTTGACCCCGCTTTAGGCTTTCTTCATTGGGTTCTACCCTAGGTGGAATCTCAATAGATTCCGGAATAGAATCCTGGAAAACACTGGAAAATCCTTTGATAAAGCTGACGACCTCATTAATTTCATTTTCGGATAAAAGGTCATGCCAGTAAGGCATTGCGCTTCCACGAAGTCCATTGGAAACCGTGGAAACCAAATCCTCATGGCTTGGCGGTTGGCCGGGTGGTGTGGATTTGTATTTAAATTGTCCTTTTGTGAAATCCCGTGGCCGAGGAATCATGGAGGGTGCCGCGGGTCCGTTTCCCCTTCCATCCGGACCATGACACACCGCGCACTTTTGAAAATAAATGCCCTCACCCAATGGCAGGTCCGGGGAAAGGTAATTGCCCGGGGGCCATTTTAAATCTGAATAGATTTTGGAATCCGGTTGCCAAACCTCAGCAGGTTGGGAGAATCCTATCCTGGCATAAATGGAGCGCCCAAGATCAAGAAGCAGAAGAACAAATAAAACCGTAAAAAATACCCGGCTACGGGAACCCAACAGCCAACTCCTACCCTTTTCCATGGTAAGCCCCCTTTGGTATGCTTTCCCGATTTAAAATGATTTCCAGGCAGACCATTATTTCTTTGGAAATTGTAGCGGGTTCTAAGGGGGGGGGTCAATGGTTTTGAAAAATATTAGAGGTGATGCGCTAAAGCGGAGGGGGAAATTTTTAAAAATAATCACTTCTAAAATTTATTAATGATTGACCTGGCAGGATTAGGAGATTATGCTTACCAACCGATGTCTAACTTGAGTAAATTGCAATACTCATTGGATTATTTTCAAAATGACAAATGATCATATAACACTTTACAAGGATTAAGGAGAAACATTCGTGAAAAATGTGGAAATGAATGTCGAAGGAAATATACTCACCATTAAAGTGGACCTGTCAAAAGAATTCGGGCCATCCTCATCAGGCAAAACCACCATTATCTCTTCAACTGAAGGGAATATTTCCATTCCCGGAAGAGATGAAAAGATCGGGCTAAACATTTACCGAAAATAATTGGTTTGGCGGAAAAACAGGCCGGTTATAAAAAAAAAGAATGCTAATGGGGGTTAGGTTTTTCGTTCCGTTTTTTGAAGGTGGCTTTGAATTTTTGCTACCGTGCGGGAAACGGTTTCATCCACCACAGGCTTCATCATATAACGGGCAAGGAACCGATTTACGGGGCCCTTGACTTGAAAGGACCCCGTAACCGTTATTTTCGTCCATCCAGGCTGATCAGAGCCCAACTCCAATCTGGACATCCCATTGATGATGGGAGCAGCCTTTCCATCAATCCATACTTTGGTATGCCGGACCGCAAATACTTTTTGATCAATCCTCTCAGTGACCTCAAGTTGATCAACCATTTTTTTTCCATCGGACACAAAACTGGCCACTTGAAGGTGGCTTCCTATTTCGGGGTAATTTTGGGACACCTTTTCAACGGATTGAATTTGAGGGACCCATTCTTTCCAACGATCCGTTTGAACTAGTTTGTTCCAAACCTGTTCTGGCGTTTTTGGAACCTCTATCTCCGCCTCAAATTGATATTCCTTAGGAACCAAAGAACCAATATCCTGAAGGGCAAAGAAAAACACGAAAAATCCAATTGCCCCCCAGACATATAGCCGAGCTTTTCCTCCGTTTTTCTTCATAGTTTGACAAGGATCACTCTTAATTCAATTTAACAAAACGGCCCCGACGGTTTTGCTGAAAGCACCCCTCATTACGATCCTTACAAAACGGATTTTCCTCACCATAACTAATGGTTCTGATCCGATGAGGCTCAATTCCTTGACTGAGCAAATACCGTTTTGCTGCCTGGGCCCGGCGTTCTCCCAAGGTTAGATTATATTCGTTGGTGCCCCGCTCATCCGCATGACCTTGTATTGTTACTTTCCTTGCAGAATTGGCCTTTAACCACCTGACGTTTTCATCCAACACCTTTAGATCCTTTGGCCGTAAAAGGCTTTGATCAAATTCAAAATAAACGTCCCCCAGTCCCGCGGAAATACCCTGGTTCATCATATCATTCTTCCGAACCTCCGTATCCTGCAGGTCTTCTTCTTGAACCATAAACCTTTCGTCAAAAACCTCTTCTGTA
This sequence comes from Nitrospiria bacterium, assembly GCA_036397255.1. Classification (NCBI taxonomy): domain Bacteria; kingdom Pseudomonadati; phylum Nitrospirota; class Nitrospiria; species Nitrospiria bacterium. The sequence continues at coordinate 24,232 of DASWJH010000015.1, read as the reverse complement.
GGGGTGGCTGACTCATTCGGAAAAACACCCACACTTTGCTCCGCGGTCCCAACCCGTTTGGCACATCCCGCCCCCACGATCAAAAACACCCCCGTTAAGGCCAGAGCCAAAACTTCATTTACTAAACTTCGCCTCATCTGTAATTCCCTCCTTTTTTAAAATGAAACTCCCGTCAATTTAGAGAAGATTTCAAATTAAAAATACAAAACCTTGTTAATGATAGATTACGTGATTCTCATGGACACCTGAGTTCCCCAAATTTTGGAGGAACCCTATCCCATTTTTGGGAATTCGTTGATGAAAAAGATAAATCCAAACCATTAAAAAGATTTAAAAAAAAATTAAAAATTACTAATTAAATGACCTTGTACTTCTTTACAAGGTTTTCCTTCAGGTTTCAAAAAAGCGCAATAAGGACTGCCCGGTTGCCAGGGCCAACCCAGGAAAACATAAATTTTTACTTTTATTGGGAATTGAGGGCAAGTATAAGCCTAAATTCCCAATTTTACAACTCGAAAGCGTATGAGGTTTTTTTTGATTTTCCCTAGGGTCTAATAAAGGTGTCATTCATTTGAATGCACAAACACATTCTAATCACCTTTATTCATGAACGGTAAATTGGCTGACCATCCCCAAAGAGAAATGGGGGGCGCCCTTTTTAGGATCTAGGAAAAAACAGACCAGAGCATAATTTCCCGGGCTAAATTCTGTTTCGAAAAAACCGCTATCACCTTTCCCCAGCCCAGTCATTCCCCCCAACGGTTTCCCTGTAGTCATTTCCTCGCCGGGTTTTTCAAATTCGCGAAGAAGGTCACTCACCGTTTTTTCAGGGGCCAACTGGAAGAGAACCACTTCATGTGCCTGTTTTCCCCGATTGTGAACCCGAATGGTTTGTGGACCTTTTGAAACCCCGTTTGAAAGCTTAAACTGAAAGTCCACGGTTTGAATTTCTAATTCCCCTTTTTTCTTTTGAAATTTCACTTGGAGGGGGCTTTTGGTAACGACAAAGGGTTTTACCATTCCTAAAACCGCCTGGAGGACACCGTTTGCGGTTGGAATCAAACAGGTCACCATAAAACGGCCAGGTTTTAAATAAACAGTGGCAGAGCCCCCCCTTCCCCTGGAATAAAACCGTTTGGCTCCCCTGCAAATTGTGCCCAAGAAGGAAAAATCGCCGGATTTTTCCCAATGGCCTCAATAAAATCTTCCGGGCTTTTCCATCTTCCAATCTAATGATCTGTACATGGTGCAGATCTTTACCCTCGTTAAGGATTTTGATCCGGGTCCAGCCGGAAGGAATCATATCAGGCCCTTCAAAACCGTAATCAACTGCTTTAAAGACATATTCTTGTCCATTTGAAATGCTTTTTGATAAGGCAATTCCGGGTAAAACCAATAAAAACACCATTAAAACGGACCAACCCAAATAGGTTTCAAACCTCCCTAGTTTTTTATCCATTTTTGAAAGCTCCTTCATTGAAAAGGTGTTTTCAAACCTTTTTATACTTGTCAAAAATACCCCAATTGATGACCCTTGTAGATTACAATTTCATTCTAGATTAATTAAAATTTTAAATTTACAACATTAAAAATCAATTAAAGCTACATTAAAAACCCATTATTCATTTCTATCATGGGTTTAGAATCGTTTTTTTTATTTGAGGTTGAAAAGGAAAAAAGGAAGGTAACAGAGTTTTAATGCAGATTATTTTTCAAGCTTTTCGATCCGAATCCCAATCAAGCGGAACATCTTTTTTTTAGGATTCTCCCGCCGGTCCAAAAAAGGCAAAAGCAATTTAATTGCTTCCGTTTCGAGTTTTTTTTGTGACCCGCTGGGTTCGGATATAGTGCGGGAGCGCGTTTTGGTTTCAAAATCTGAAAAACGGACAATGACCACAACCGTTCTGAATGTTTTAAATCCTAATTGGAAAAATCGGGCCATCACATTTTTAGCCATGGCCATCAGGCATTTCAAAATAAAATCTGAATTCCGTGTATCCTCAGGAAAAGTCTCCTGTTCCCCAACGGATTTAACTTCATAATCCTCCAAAACGGGGGAATCGTCTCTCCCCCTGACCTTTTCGTATAGATCCAAGCCCCATTTCCCAAACATCTCTTTCATTTCCTCCTTCGTAAACCGTTTTAAATCTTTCACCACCCGAATCCCCTGCTCAACCAACCGGGCCTCCGTTTTGGGTCCGATCCCAGGAATCCTCCGAACCGACATTGGCGCTACAAACGTTTCAGCATCCGACTCCTTTACCAGGGTTAACCCATCGGGTTTTTTAAAATCCGATGCGATCTTGGCAATTAATTTATTAGGGCCAATCCCAATGGAAGCGGTTAGGTTCTCTTTGGAGTGAATTTCTTTTTTTATTTCTTGGCATATTTTTTGGGCTTTTTCAAAGGACCCGGCAAAACTTAAGTCCAAATACATCTCGTCAATACTGGCTTCTTCAACCAAGGGCACGTGCTTCCTAACGATTAATGAAATTTTTCCCGAAACTTCGGTATAACGGGTGAAATGGGGCCGGACAAAAACCACCGGTGGATCCCCGCGACGCTTGGCCGCCTCTGACCGGCCCCAGGCTTGCGTGATGGGCATTGCGGAATAGATGCCATATACCCTAGCTGGATAATTGGATGTGGAAACTACCCCTCGTCCTTTCCCATCCTGAGGGTCAGCCCCGACCACCATAGGTAAGCCTTTTAATCGAGGGTTATTCAACTCCTCAATGGCTGCAAAAAAAGCATCCATATCCAGATGACCGATGATTCGGGTAGGCATAGAAAAACTCCAATTTTCCTTAAAAGGATATCATTTTCCAATTACGGGGGCTAAGAGATTTTTTGAAGGGAAGGATAAAAAGTAAAGGAAAGATAAAAGAGTAGGATTAAAAAATCCAACCCTTGATCCAAATATAAAAAAAATTGTTGTGTAACCGATTTCATAGGTTGTCCAATAATGACCGCCAGTGTCATCGGAACCTAGAGTAAATTATCCCCTTATCTAACTCATAACCCATTGTTTTATTTGCTAATAAAAATTAATCAGCTTTTTTGCACATATATTGCATTTATAATTGCTTCGGTTTGAATTCCAGAAAAAATTTGTTTATTACGGGTGCGGTCAGGTAATGTTATTTAAAAAACCAATTCAGTTTTTACTTTTTTCTGCAATGGGTCTTTTTAATATTCTATCCCTAACCGGGTGTGGTGGGGAAAGCCACTCCGCAGGCACGGCAGGGGTTTTTGTGGACTCATCTACAGAGAATTTTTTGAAAACCACGTTTGATGAAACCAAAAAGTGCACACAATTTTCGGAAGGAAACTTTGATGAACTGTCCATTACCTTAATGCCTCCCAATTTTCCATGTAAGTTTTATGAAAGCGGATGCAGCGGGGAGTATTTAGAACCTAACCATATTAAGGTCGGAAGCCACTATATCTGGCGGCATGAGGTCATCCATTACCTCCTTAAACTCAACACGGGGGACCCAGACCCCTCCCATCTAAGCCCTTTCTTCATAAGTTGTGCATAAAAACAGTACCCTTTTAATTTTATTTTCTTAAACCACGGGCTTTTTCCAAACCCTCCATATAGAGGAAGAGATTTTGGACCCTGGGAGTGTTTTAATGGTATCCCATGAGATTAGGTGAACGGTTTAACCTTTAGGCAGGAAAACAAAAAAGAAGATATTCCTTCAATAAAACAATTTATTTCTTCGGCTTCTTCAACTCCTCGGGCTTTCCAAGCAAATATCCCTGGGCTAAATAAATGCCTAAATCCTTCATTACCTGAAGCTCTTTGACCGTTTCAATCCCTTCCGCAATAATGCCATCCGTAGAACAGTTTCGTAACCCCAACAATAGATCCCGCATGATTCGTCGAAATTTAATGGAGGTTACCGTCTGAATAACGGTGGACCGATCCAATTTGATATATTCAGGAATGAGCTGAACAATAAAAGGTAGGGAAATAAACCCAGCTCCGAAATCGTCTATAGCGAATTTAAACCCTTTTTCTCTCCAATATTTCGCAGTTTCCAAATGGTTGGCTACATCATGAAGGGCCTCTCCCTCGGAAATCTCTAATACAACGTCTATTCCTTTCGGTTTTTGAACAGACTCAATCTGTTTTAAGAGATTAAAGTCCACGTTGATAAAAACCGTTTCCAAACCAATCTCCTGAGCGGCCTCTATCTGGGAATAAAAACACAACTGCTTTAACTCGCTCAACTGTCCCACGGCATGATATTTCTTAAACATGTCGAGAATGTTCAACTTCCCCTGGGCACCCCGGCTCAACGCTTCATATCCGATGATCCGGTCCATCCGGACATCCACTACCGGTTGAAATACCACTTTTATGGAATTCTCGTTAAGCAGGTATTCTTCTTCCCCAATATGGACCTTGTCCCCCCCCTTTTTTGCGATATACATGGCCCGATCCGCAACTTGAATCAATTCATCAACGGTTTCCCCATGGTCAGGAAAAAGGGCCACACCAATACTCATTTCCATTTCTTGGCCAATCCGCCACTTAAATCTTGGATCCCTTTTCTGATCCTCTCCGAGGTCAATAAAACCCCCTTTCTATCTGTTCCTGAAAGAAGCACCACAAATTCATCTCCTCCCCACCTAAACACATGATCAATTCCCCTGACGGAATTTTTAATGCTGAGGGAGACCTTTTTGATAATTTCATCCCCCGCTTGATGGCCCTTGGAGTCATTGATCTTTTTAAAACCATCCAGGTCACACATCAGGACAGAAAAAGATTGGTTTTTTTGAACAGTTTGGATCATTTCCTTTTCGAGGCAGTGATTAAAATAACGTCGGTTGTAAAGATTGGTGAGACTATCCCGGATCACCTGTTCCGACAAGGCCATTTCCGCTTTTTTGCGTTCCGAGATATCCCTTAAAACCACGGTAAAGATTCTTTCTTTTCCTGTATTTAATTTGGAAATCGACGCCTCTGCTGGAAACTCCTCCCCATTTTTACGTAAACCAAAAATTTCGCGCCTTTCCCCCATCAAACGGGACCTTCCTTCAGTTTCAGAAAATTTTGAGAGGTGACCCCCGTGGTGGGAACGAAATTTTTCCGGAATGAGAACATCTAAAGACCGTCCAAGAATTTCCTCCTCGGAATATCCAAAAATACCTTCCGCCCCCTTATTAAAAATGATGATGTTTTGGTTTTCATCGATGGAAATGATTCCTTCATTGGCAATATCTAAAATTCCCGAGAACCGGGTTTCACTGGTTTGAAGGGCTTTTTCTGCCTCTTTGCGCTTTAAGGCATTTCGATTGGCTTCAATGATATTGGCACAGGTATTCAACAAGGGCCTTAAAAATTCCACCAGACCCTCATCGTAGCTTCCCCGACGATTGGCAATTCCCATCATCCCAACCATTTTCGATCCTAAAAAAAGCGGGATCCCTAAAAATGCATTCAATGGGGGATGCCCTTCCGGAAGCCCGCCCCGCCGGGAATCCGTTTCCGGAGAATTGGAAATGACCGGCTCCCCGCTGCTTAGCACCACGCCAAACAATGTTTTGAGATTGTGAAATTCTAATCCTTCCGGAATATTTTGATCGTAAAATTTCCGGGTCTCATCATTCCATGAAATATTGGTTAAAGCGCGTGTTTTTAAATAGGGCCTGCCATCGGATTTAAAAAGAACCTCTCCTATAAACCCGTATTCACTCTGGGTCAGGGCCAACACTCTATTTAACATGGCATCAAAAAGATCATGGGTGTCCCGTTCAGAAATAAATTCGGATTGTGCCTGACTGATGGCAACCAATAAATCATTAAATTTCTTTATTTCCCGCTCCGCTTTTTTCCGCTCCCTATTCTCCTTTGTGACCTCTAGGGTTTTCATTTTAAGTTCATCTGTTTTTTCACTGAGTTCACCGGCTCTTTTTTCCAATTCACTGTTTTTCTCCCTCATGAACCCTCGGTCGCGTCTGACCACAAGACTGATGCCAATCAAAAGAGTTATGAAAAGCCCTGCAATCCACCTATTAACTTGATGAATTCTTTTGTGCTCGCCCAATATGAGCAAATCTACCACTTCCTGAATTTCCACACCTTTTTTCCTGATTTCGGAATAAACCCCGCTGTAAGCTTTAGAGACCTCTGTGCTTTCCATAGATTGCCCTGCCTGTTTCCAACGAGCCGTAGCCAACTCTTGAAAAAGCCTCATTTGGTAATAAAGGTTTGTCAGAAGGGCATTCCCTTTGTGATCCTGACCAATCACCTCAATCCCCCCCATCTTTTGATGATCTTGGAAAAGAACCGCATGGGTTAGGGCAAGTCCCTGTTTAAGGTTGTCGAGAACATCAGCCTGAAAATTAACAGAAGCATTTCCCCGTAATACCTCTTCCAGCCATAAATGCCACACATCCACCTTTCGCATTAAATTGTGGGATAATTCCACCATGGGAACATGTTTTTCCATTTTTTTGGGAAGAAAGGGAAAAGAAAACCATACCCACGGCAAGGAGGCCCACCAAAAATATTCCCAATTCAAGAACCAGAAATTTTTTCGCTATTTTCATTGTAAGAATTAATCCAAAGCCTATTTAGCTCCTCTGAAAGCAAAATTTTTATATGGTTTTTCAAATAGTTATATAAATCTTTGTCGGCCATAAAATGTGAAAGCTTTAGGAAAAGCATGAGTCATAAAAAGCTAAGTCGCTATGGGAGAAGAAATAAAACTGAAATAAAAAATTTAATTTAGGAGGATAAGGAAAGGGGTTCTACCTATTCCCGCTCAAGCATTATGGCAATGGCTTCTCCACCTCCGATACAAAGGCAAGCCACTCCTCTTTTTTGGTTTAGGGAAACAAGCGAATGAACCAATGTGGTAAGAATTCTTGCCCCGCTTGCCCCGATGGGATGCCCCAATGCGATGGCTCCCCCTCGGACATTTACTTTTTCAGGGGGCAAATTTAATTCCCGATTGGCGACCAATGAGACAACCGAAAAGGCCTCGTTAATTTCAAAAAGATCTACATCCGATATGGTGTGTTTTGTTTTTTGCAAGAGTTTACGAATGGCCATGACAGGGGCTGTGGTAAACCACTTGGGCTCATGGGCATGAGAGGCATACCCCACAATCCGTGCCAAGGGGGAGACATTTATCTCTTTCGCTTTCTGTTCTGACATGATCGTTAGAGCCGAAGCCCCGTCACTGATGGGTGAAGCGTTGGCCGCGGTAATGATTCCATTTTTTTTAAAAATGGGTTTAAGGTTAACCATTTTACTGGAATTAAACTTCGAGGGGCCTTCATCTTCGATGACATCAGAGGAAAGTTTTCTACGTTCAACCCAAACCGGAACCAATTCCTCTTTAAAGGCCCCCGTCCCCTGAGCCTCCAAGGCCTTTTTAAAACTGGAAATGGCATACTGATCCGCTTCTTCCCTGGATATTTTATATTGACGGGCACAAAGCTCCGCTGCGGACCCCATATGAAAATTATGGTAGACATCCCACAGGCCATCCCGAATCATACTGTCTACAATCTGACCATCTCCCATTCGAAAACCCCACCGGGCCTTTTCTAATAAATAAGGGGCGTTATTCATACTTTCCATTCCCCCCGCCACAATGATATCTGCATCTCCCGCCCGGATCGCCTGGGAAGCCATTATTACCGCTTTCAACCCTGAACCGCAGACCTTGTTTATGGTAACGGCACCCACTGAATGAGGGAGCCCCGCCCCAATGGCCGCCTGGCGGGCGGGGGCTTGGCCAAGGCCGGCAGAAAGGACGTTTCCCATAATCACTTCGTCCACTTCTTCCGCCCGAACGTGAGCCCGTTGAAGTGCCTCCGCTATCACCTTGCTTCCAAGGACCGTTGCAGAAACCGAACTTAGGACCCCGTTAAAACTACCGATAGGGGTCCGGACTGCACTGACGATTAGCGTTTCCTGCATGTTTCCCCTCCATTGGTATAAAACATCTTGAAAAAGTATAACAGAAACCAATAATTCCACCACTTGGGACCGTGGTTAGGGTTTCCTTTGGCCCCCCTGGAATTGGGACCCCCTCTTAACCGGAAACCGCTCAAAGAATACTGGCTCCCCCTTATCACAGCCCTAAACCATTTGAAATGCATCTTATTGATTTAATTTATAAAATTTTAAAAACCCCTAAAACTGAACAATAAAAGTTAGAAAAAAATGAGAACAAAAGCCCTTTCCTAACAATTTTTTTAATAAGGAAATAAGAAACCACTTTTATTTTTTAAATTCACCGTTTGTCTTGATTTTAAAAACGAAATGCATACGGAAAACAAATGTTCTCCTATGCCAGCATCGTTTATCAGTCCAAAACCTTGACATGGGGTACCCTGAAAGCTACCCTTGAGTAAAGGACTTATGAAACCATTGATTTTGGGGATGTTTTTGGAAAAAAAAAGGAAGTGTAAGGAGGTTTTGCTTTTTGGGTCTCTTATTTTTATCCTTCAAGGGATTCTAGGGTTGCCCTATGCATTTGGGGTGGAGGAAGGAGCTGAACATATATTTGAGAAATACAGAGACCGGGTGGTTCAAATTCGTATCCTGGAGGCTTCTTCCGGAGCAAAATCCACCGTGGGTTCCGGTTTTGTGGTCAGCCCAGAGGGACATATTCTCACCAATTACCATGTGATCTCCCAATTGATTCATCGGCCGGAACAATTTCGAGGAGAAATTATCCATTATAATAATGAGTCCAGCCCCTTAACGGTTCTTAATTTTGATGCCATTCATGATTTAGCCGTTGTTAAAACCAAACGAACCCACCTCCCTCATTTTCAATTTCATACCCAACCGGTAAGGAAAGGGACCCGGATGTATTCCCTGGGAAATCCCTGGGACCTGGGACAAACCATTATTGAAGGAACTCATAGCGGTCTTCTGGAACACACCCTTTATGAAAAGATCCATTTTACCGGTTCGATTAATTCCGGAATGAGCGGAGGCCCGTCTATTCTTTCCAATGGAAAAGTGGTGGGAATCAATGTGGCCACCGCGGGAAACCAGTTAAGTTTCCTTGTTCCCGTTAAATACGCTCAAACTCTTTTAAAAGAAACGGCTTCAAGGAAACCAGCGGGACCAGAAACTTTGATCCTGAAATTGCGCGATCAGCTCTTGAGTCATCAAGATTTGTACTTGGTGGAGGTTTTATCTCACGGCTGGGAAACCGTCACCCTGGGGCCCTACCAGGTTCCCGGGAAAATCGCTCCTTTTATCAAATGTTGGGGAGATTCTTTCCGAAGGGACAATCAACTATATGAAACAGTCACCCAACGGTGCTCTTTTGAAGATGGAATATACCTTTCGGGGTCCCAGTTTTCCGGGACAATGATTTTTACCAATACCTTTATTTCAACGGAGCATTTAAACCGTTTTCGTTTCTACGGATTATATCAAGAATTTTTCCAGGTGGAAAAGAATCAAATCTCAACCAATGAAGAGGAAGTCGGCCCTTTCCGGTGCCATTCCAATTTTGTCGCACAGAAGGGACCGAATTTAAAGGTGGTATTCTGTGCCAGGGGATATAAGAAACTGCCAAACCTGTATGATTCTTTTATCATGGCTGCCACCTTGGATGGGAACAACAAGGGACTGCAGACTTCGGTCTCATTAACAGGGGTCAGTTTTGAAAATGCCAAAAGGTTTGCAAGTAAATTTTTGGAGAACATAACGTGGAACCGGTAATCGTCGTTGAGATTCTCGAAAAATCGGGAAAAGTTCGCGAACGTTTTCGACGGGACCGTTTCCCCATTCATATCGGCCGCAGTTATCAAAATGAAATTATACTGGATGACGAGTACGTCTCCCCCACCCATCTCTCCATTGAATTAAGTGAAAGCGGGCAGCTTTATATAGCGGATCTAAATAGCACCAACGGAGTCTACCAGATGCCTGCCTCTAAACCCATTATGCGAAAGGTCATCGGAGATGAAATCATCATTCGGGTCGGTCATACCCTTCTGCGAATCCGGACACCTGCTTTTGATGTTCCATCCGCTAAAGAACTTGAATATGGATTCGCGGCTTTAACCCAATCGTTTAACCGCTCATCTACATTTTTTGGCATATTGATATTAACCGGTTTATGGATTATGGTTGAAACATTCTGGAACTCTTTTTCCAAACCCCAGCTTGGAGATTTGGTTCTTTTACCTCTGTGGTTTATTGCCGGAATTAGTATTTGGGCAGGAATTTGGGCCTTATTGAGTAAAATTTTTATGCACCATCACTATTTCAAAGCCCATGTGTTTATTGTCTGTGTGGGTCTGTTGGCTTTCTCCGTATTTGATACCGCCCACGAATATTATTCCTTTGGTTTTTCGGCAGGCTTCTCCACTGATATTCTGTTTTGGATTGGGGTTAGTCTTGTTTTAGGGTTTATCCTGTGGGGACATCTGCGCCTCTGCACCCATAAATCATCTAAGAAAATCGCTTTGGGGACCGGAATGGTGGTCTTTACCATGGTCGGCCTCTTCGGTTTTTCCTGGAATATTGTTAGCAACCAATTAATAGGATCTTTAAATTTCCACGGCGAATTAAAACCCCCTCCTTTTCAACTGGTGAAAAGCGCTAACCTGGATCAATTCTTTCAAGAGGTCCAAACCATGAAGACTAGGGTGGATCAACCGATTAAAAAAGGATGGGACCAAGTTCCTTAACAATTTTTTTATTCAATCCTCGCCCAAAAACGCCTATTTAATCCCCATATCTTTTCCCCCTTAAATTCTCCATAAGAAATATAACCTTTGCTCAATTGACTGAAAATTAGAATGGGATAGAATTAAACACATAAAGAACACAGGTCTGGAGGTCTTAAATGACGGTAACGCTTCTCGCGTTTATTTTTTGGATCCTCTTCGGAACAGCCATTTTTACCTCTTTCATTTGGTTAGTCATCGTGGCCTTCCGGGAAAGCGTTCTATGGGGTTTTTTGGTTTTATTCCTCTCCCCCTTTACCACCGTTATTTTCGCAATAAAAAACTGGTCTGAAGCCAAAAAGCCTTTTTTGATCCATATCATTTCAATTTCCGGATTTGTCTCCCTGCTTTTTTATTTACTGATCGGTTTAGGGGGACTTCAAATGCTTGAAGGGATCTATGAGGTAACCAGAAAAGGGATATCCCAAGAAGAAAAGGGAAAAAAAATTGATCAATTATTGGATCAGATCCAGAACACGCGGTCTCTCAACCCTGAAGAAAAAGAAAAATTCTTAAAGATCAGGCAAACATTGGAAGAAATAATAAAGAGTCTAACGAAGACAAAGGAAAAGAAACTGAGAAAAACGCCCACTGAAATTGTGGAAATCCCACCCGGTCAACCCAAGCAGGAAAACAAAAATAAGAACCAACCCTTGGCCCAAATTAAAACTTTTTTTTCGGAGGAATATGCAACCCTTGAGGAGGTTCCCTTAACCAAAGCTTACAAAAAGATCGGAGAGACATTCCGGGTAAAAGGAAAAGACGGTCTCATTATGGATGGACAGTTAACACAAATTAAAAAAAGAATCCTGGTTTTTAAAAAAGCTTCAGACCAGGGCAGCCTGGAATTTGAAATGGGGTTTGACGAAATTTCCTCCCTTCAGGTGTATCAATAGTTTTTTCCTGCCGTGTTAAATCCTGAAAAAAAAACTTCAATCTCTTTTCACACAAAAAGGGTCTTCACAACCCTCCAGGTCCTGAAAGGGATCGGACTCAGGTGGAATCCGGAAATGCTCCTGTGTTTCGTATAATGGACGGACCACTTGAGTGGGATCAAACTCAAAATCGATCGAAACGGTTCTCCCTTCAAGGATGGTAAACTCTTTTTCTATGGGCTTGAGATGGGGATGCCAAGCGGTGACTTTGTATTTCCCTGGCAATAAGTCATCAATCAAATACCCTCCTCCTTTTTGGGTTTTGGCAAAATAGGGATTATCCACGATCCATCCCCAGCTTTGCATAAATTCATGCATTGGACAGATCATCTGGACAATTTTTTTACCCTTTCCCAAATGGATGGTTCCCCCGAATTTTCCCCCAGAAACCGGAACAGGGAAACTCAACACCCGGTGACCGGTTTCCGGCTGATAAATCTGACCTCCATGTAGAACAGGGTCTTTGTTCACGACAGACACGCGCCGGTGGTTCCTCATGATGCTGACCAGCGGATGAACGTGGGTCAATCTTCCGGCATGCAATTCAAATTGCTTGTCTTCGGGAACATCGGCAGGATGAAACATGCAGTTAATGGCTACAAATTGATTTTTTTTAGACCGAAATCGCTTTCCTTTTGTCACACCCTGAACCGCCACCACGGCATCCTGCAAACCTCCATCAAGATCGACATTGAACTCTTTGAGCAGAATCAACCCTTCTCCATTGGATATTTTCTTGCAATAAGACCCAAACGGATAAAGAACTATCGGAAAGGCCCGGTGTTCCGGTACGGGACCTTTTAATATCACCCTCCCATGGATTTTTCCCCCGTTACCAACTTTCGTTCCTGTGTAGCCATAACTATCCGAAATACCAAAGATAACAGCTACCAGACATCCTATAAAAACCTTACCAGAATGTGCCATCATTTCCCTTGATTGTTTTATCAACAAATTTAAAAATAGGTTAATCATCAGTTGGAAGACATATTACCTTATAAAAAAAGCAGGAATACATTTTTAATAATTCTATTATTAAATACGCTCCACTATAATTATAAAGAATTTTAATTAAATCATCAAATGCGAAAAAATGGACTGGATCGACAATAAAACCCTTCTGACGCCCACGGGTGGCTTTCTGAAAAATGGATTTACCCACACGGTTAATATTTACAGTGGGTGTTCCTTTGCAAATGCACTTTGCGGTACGTTTTGTTATGCCCAGCACATCACATGGAACACTAAGGGCAGACCGTGGGGGCTTTATGGAGCAAAAGAAAATATTAAAGAAACCTATATAAAAGATTATGATCGAATCAAACACCCCTTACGAGGAAAGGCAAAACCTTTAAGAATTTACATGAGCAGTATCACCGATCCCTATGTCCCCCAGGAAAAATCCCTCGGGCTAACGGCTGAATTATTGGAAAAAATGATTTCACGACCACCCGATGTTCTGGTCATTCAAACCCATTCCACTTTAATCGGCCGGGATTTACATCTCATAAAAAAATTATCAGGGCTATGTCAGGTCTGGGTTTCCATGACCGTCGAAACTGATCTGGACCCCGTTCCGGGGTTTCCTCCCCATACTTTTCCTCCCCTTCAGCGTTTGGGAACTCTAAAAGCGTTCAAGGATAAAGGAATACAGACCCAAACGACTGTCAGTCCCCTACTGCCACTAAAAAATCCCATCGGTTTTGCACAAGGGATTGGCGAGGCATCCCACAGGGTGATCTTAGACCATTTTCTCATCGGCGATGGTTCAAACGGAAAAAGAACCCTGAGGACGGATTTTGTGAAAAGACTCAATACCGGGGGATATTCGGAATGGGCCAAGCTAGAAAAATTATGGGAGGTCCGAAATATTTTTCAAACCGTTTTGGGAGACAAACGGGTTCTGGTTAGTCAAGAAGGGTTTAATTCCGTATAAGGCCTATGGGTCTTTCATCATAGAATTTTCTGTTTCCGAAGATCTTGAATAACCACCTTAAGATATAAAAGAACCGCCATGCCAATGAGGAGACCTCCCACACCCGTTGAAAGAATGATGGTAATGGGAGTCACCTTAAAGAGTGAGAATGAAACCAATAACAGACCGATGATATTAAAGATTCCCGCAAACATCAATGCCTTATTGAATTTTTTTACGTTTTCAGAGGCCACTTTTCTTCCTCTCTTTGGGATGTGTTGCGATATGACAATCTGATCCTAAACAGGACTTCTTGCTGAGATCAAGATCCTTTAGGTAATCCTGATGCTCTTCCAGTTCTTGATAATTACGTACCGGCCCGTGGCAATAAAGACAGATCTGGTTATCGTAAGTCCCATAAATTTTTAGGGGCAACTCATAACCCACCACATAATAGGCCCAAACATGCCTAAACCCGGCAATTTTTCCTCTGAACCCTCCGAAAAGATTATAATCCGTATGACAGTGATAGCACTGATTATTTGCAATCCACCGGAATTGATAATGCTGGGCGGCCAAATATTCACTATCAGGGTTTTTGAGATTCTCAACACGGCTTTCCATCACATGGCAGGAATTACAGAACGAAACCGTTTTAGAATCTTCGAACACCATGGCAAAGCTCAACAGATAGGCCAGAGGGGATAAAATGACAAATCCAAACAATAAAAGCCAACGGGCGGTGATATCTTCCAGAAAGGACTTCGGTCTGAAGAAAATCGTATAAACCACAAGAAGAATGGTGAACACACACAAGCCAATACCAATAGCTTTGACCAAATTTTCCTCAAGCATACGTTTTCCCTCTCAATCTTTCTTTAGAATCTACTCTTTCAAACAGGTTTCGGGTTTTTTCTCTTGTTGCGGATATTTCAAACCGGAAATGTATCCTACCAAAACCTCCAGTTCCTTTTCCGTTCCTTTAAAACGCTTTCGATCTTTTTTCTTAGCTTTTCTCTTGCAATCGGAAGAATCCTTAAATTGGTCCTTGGGTTTTTGAATAAAGTCTCGGATCCACTTTCCTTCTCTCTCCTTTCCCACATGGGAAAGATCCCCACCTATCTTTGAATCTTTTTTATCTTCATCTTCCCCGTCGCCGTCATCCTCATCTTCGCCTTTTAGCTCAACCCCCTTGGATTTGGCGAATGCCTCTTTTTCCTTTTCGATTAATTCGCCTTCCGCTTTGACCGTATGACAGGTATAACATCTTTTCTCCACAAAAATTTTACGCCCCTCCTCGGCACTTTTTTTCTCTTGGGCCAAGGCCATACTTCCTACAAAAACTAGGGCAATGAATAGGAAAAAAACCTTAAAAACTTGTTCCATAAAATCCCCTCTCTCCATTGGGCTTCCTTCAAAGGGTCATGGCACTCCCGGCAAAGTTGGTCCTGACCCATGGGAAACCTAAGATAAACTTCCTTTTTTTTACCCGGGGCCACTTCTTTTTTGGCCCTTTTTTCAACATCCGGAAAATGAATGATTCTTGTAAAATCCCTGCTCCTTGGGTTCACCTCCGAATCATAAACAATCCTTCCATGAATGGAACCTTGGGGGTGGGGATCATGGCAGGTAAAGCAGGTCATTTTTCTGTTTTCATCCCCTGGAAGCGGACCCGAATCTTTCTTCTCATGTTCCTTCACCCCAGAATGTTCCACTTCCGAATGACAGCCTAGACAATTCTCTGAGGGAAGATCAACCAGAAAATAATCTGGACTGGTTTCCCCTTCCTTCGGAAGCCGGGTGTGGCAATCCAGGCAAACAAACTGATCGTCAAGCATCTCCACATGGGGATTTTCCTCATCCCCCTCCTGGGCACTTATGACTCCGGGAGATAGGATCAAAAAAAGAATGACCATTAGCCACCAATTACCTTTCATATCCCCCCTCGATATGGCAGCTCGCGCAAAACCCAATCAGCTCGTGGCAGTTACCACAAGATTTTGGATTGACCCGAGCCTCCATTCCGTGAACAAACCTGAAATTCCGGTCATGAACCCTTTGCGTCGGAAGATCTCTTCGCTGATGGCAATCCTCACAAAACTTGGGAAGATGGCAGCTTCCACAATCTCCCCCATCTGCTTTGGCGTAGACCCCATGCTTGGAACCCCAGTCGAATTGATGATTGGCAGGCTGAACCTCCAGAAGATCGAAATGACAGAGGCCGCACCTGCCCGGCGCCACGTTGATTCCCTTGGGGTTAAAATGGCAAAAATGGCAGGTCTCTTTTCCGGGAAAGAAAACCTCTTTGGAAAAATCATACATTTTTTCTTCTTCTTTTTCCTCCTCAATCAATGCCCCCATGGGATGGCACACCGAGCAGGCAAACCCTTCTTTTTCCAACACGGTTTCATGTACCTCATGGGAGAAAACTTCCTGGATGCTCGCCGGCCTCTGGGCCTTCCATCCCCACTCCACTTCTGACATACGGCATCCCTGAAGTAGAAAAATACCAACCAGGATAACCCCAAGAAAGATCTCATTTTTGATTTCAGAAGTAAAAATCATAGCTGGCTACCAGATTGACACGGGTATCGGTTTGAAAATCAGGATTATCATTCAATTCAACCTCGGCTTTCAATAAAAGATTTCGGATCAATAAATATTGAAGTCCAAACGCATGGCTGAAAGCATCCCCTATCTTGTTGGTCAACGTCTCCACATGAACAAATGCAAACGAGTAATGTAAATTGAGTCCTCTGAGTATTTCCTCAGAAACGCTGAAATTCACCCCCACCGCCTCGTCCTTTCCACGGCCTTTTAAATAATAAAGCCCTTGAAAGGCTTTGAGGCCGACCCGACGCCAAAAATCCCAGGAAAAACCCAATCTGGTCAGATGGCCGTAGGCCCTCACCCCGTTGGATACCTCATATCTGGAAAATGCATAGCTGGCAGAGGTTTTTAGAAATTTCGCCGGGATGTAGGTCACACCGGTCTTCGCCTGGTGAAGACGGCTGACTGAAAAAAGATCAAAAATGCGGTCCTGCAAATAATCTCCCCGATCTCCGTCAGGCCGGGAAACATCATATTCCACATTGAGGTGAAGGGATTTGTAGGGAGTCATTCCCACCCCCGTGGTCAAAAGTGCAAGATCTCCCTCCCCTACATCGATTTCCCCCCGTGTATAAAAGTCCGCAGACTCGGTAAACGGAACCAGTCTGTTCAATGATAAATGAAGAAAATCCCTTGAGCCAAAATCCTGGGGATTGATCCTTTCATATCCCAACGAAATAATCGAATCGAGAAATTCACTGGATTTTAATTTGACCCCATATATGGATGAGCTGATTAAGGGAGCTTCAGGGTCTGGGTGGGTATCTCGATCCTGGTACCCTGCATAAGCCAAGATTTCTATGTCTTGCGTGGGGCGAAATTTAACCAAACCTCCATCCACCAGGTAATAATTGGTCCCCTCTGTTAGAATCTGCCTGCCTAACCGGACATCGACTGTTCCCCCACCATTTCTATATTCCAGGAAAGCGTAATACGCATCAAAGGAGCGTTCTTCTCCGCTAAAAACCTGCCTTCCTCTTGAATAACTGTTAAAGGAAAGACCCTCTTTCGGACTAACCGCATTGAGCTCCAGGTATTGGTAAAAGGGATGGACCTTTTCCCGGTTTCCATTGGAACGGATGAGAGGGCTATTGGCCTGGAAGGCAAGAGTGAAGTTTCCAACGACGGAAGGACCCTGAGGCATTAGCATCTCTTCTTCGCCGTTGGCTTCCCCCGTTTTGGAAAAGAGTAAGATAAAGGCAATCAAACCGATTTTTAAAAATCTTTTTCCCAATTATTCGGTAACCCCGTTGTCCCCATGGCATACCGAGCACCCCCCTACGCCTGCCCTCAGGGCAAGTTCCCTGATATCCTCAAGGGGAAGTGTTCCTTCACCTGTTCGATTAACACGATGGATTTCTTCTGCCGGATGACAAATCAAACAGTCCGAACGTCCCCAACCCTCAGGGTGTTCCGCCTGTGTCACAATAATACCACCGGGACCTTCAAAAAGATTCCCTAAGTTCTGCCCCTCATCATCCCCCGATTCTGCGCAGCTCAACAAGAACAGGAGGAGCAGAGGAACCAGAAAAGAAAATTTTCCCATTCTCTTATCCCTGTGGACGTTCCATACGCCTTTCCGGCGGAAGGGGAGGAAAATGAACAGATGGATTCTCCGCCCCCAAGGCTTTTCCTTCTCCGTGACAAATGACACAATCACTTTCAGGCTGGGCCCCCGCCAAGTGATTGGTCCCCACTTCGGGGTCCACATGATCATGGCAGGCGGTGCAGACCGTCACCACAGGGGGGCTTGTAAATGTATTGGTGATATTTTTTGTGGTTCCCGTCCGGATGAATTCTCGTGTGAGGGTCGACAAAACCCCCGTCCCCAAAATTCCTTCCCCGGACTTTAGGGAATAGGTTCCGCTTAAATGGCAGGATTCACAATCCCGTGTATTTCCCGGAAAGAGGACCTCGCTGAAATCGATGGGCTGGGAGGAAAAACTGTAGAGAACATAGGAATTTGTGAGATTTTCCCCTTGGTGAATCTTATGGATCATCACTCTGAAATCAACGGATTTGGTGACCGTCGCCACACCCTCCGTAGAAGGCTGCCTCCCCAATGTATCGTGGGAGACGTTATGACAGAGCGCACAATACTCCGTGGTATTTCGGGTTCCGCCATGAACGGAAAAATCCTTTGAGAAAATACCATGGCAGGAGACACATTTGGTGGAGGTATCCACAACCTTCCGGCGCGGCACTGCCACTGAATCCGTTACTGGAAAATAAGTGACTACATTTTCCCCGGCATCCCGGACTTCATTAAAAACCTCTCCGGGATCTTCTGTGCCATTGCCATTGGGGTCCCTGGTTCCTGAACAATTCAACCCCCCTTTCCTTGAATTGATTCCCTGGACCGTCACACACCGATATCCTTCCACGCCGATGGCATAGCTACCGGAGCCATCCGTTGGAATTTGACCCACAAACGTATAGGTGAAATTCCCCAAGCCATCTGCAATTGCAGAAGATCGGGGATCCTCCTGTTTATAATCTTCCTCAGGGGGAGTTTTGGATGCGTCGTTATTATAGTCCTGGATTGTATAGTCTGTCGTGGGACCGGCCAAAGTTAACCTGAGAACCCTCATTTCAGAAGGGAGGACGGAGCCTCCTGTCCCGGTTTTAATGTTAAACGTGACTTTCGGATGCTCTCCCGGGGCCACCGTGCTCAATCCGGTCTCTGCGCTTTCTACGCCGACAATATTGAAAATCAATCCCGGAACCTGGATGGACTTGACTGGAATCGTATGGGAACCAACCACCGACAGATCAAATTCCTTACCGGTGGAAGAAAGGTGGCAGGCAGAACAGTTATTATCATCCAACTGAATGCCTCCCCCATGGTTGGCCCCACTTAAGAAATTCACGTCATCATGGCAAGAACCGCAGGATGCCCTGGAAGGCTTATTCTTATAATGGTCACTTTGTGTCCCTCCGGTATGGCACTGGGTACAATTTCTAATATCCTGCGGAAACTCCACCGTTGAAAAATCAAATACAGTGGAACCAAATCCGATAATCTGGTAGGGGGTTCCCCCCTGAACACTGGGAAGCTCCGCCCCCCTATGTATCTTGTGAATCATCACATTGAAATCCATGGTTTGACCGGTATCCGGATCGCTGGTCTGAGGCGTATGACAAAGGATACAAACCTTAACATCCCTTCTGAAATCCCCATGGGCTCCCAAGGGATTATGGCAATTGTTACAAGCCTCTGACCGGACGATATCCCGAACAATTCGGACATCGCCTCCCGATGGGATGAAATCAAAGGTAGTATTGGAGATGTATGTTTTCCCTTGAAAAGGCCGATCCGCATAAATTCCCACGGTATGGGTAATATCGGGGTTAAAGGTCAAAGGAAGAGCAATATCAAAGGTATAAGTATAAATACCGTTTCCCAGTGCAGTGTAGGTTCCCTCATTGGATTCAGAGTTGGCTTGAAGAGCAGAATTCCCCGTGATAGAGCTTGTTGAATTGCGTGTGATATAGCTGGTATATTGCCGTTCCCCGTCTTCGATTCGTGCAATGAGAAAACGGGTTCGCACAGCCCCTGATGTAGAAATCCCATCACGATCCAGGGCATTTCCTGCTTCATCCGTTAGCTCAAAGGACACCACCGGTTTCCGATCGCTGCTGGGTATCACGACCCTTGTAATTTTCACGTTGAGTTTATTTTCATTAAAGGGTTTATCAACCTCCACAATGATGGTTTCATCTTCCCCGCATCCACCAACCACTAAAAAATTGGCTGCAAAAAAAAGAAAAATAAAACTTCTCCACATGATCCCACCTATCTTATTTTTATCAGGAAAAATCGTTTTTTGGGTCTTTGCTTGGCTAAAAAAATTGGTTTGAGTCAAAATCACTCTCCTTTTCTCTCTCCTCGCTTTTCAAAAAAAATGGAGGAAAAAAACTCCTCTTTTCCTCCAAAGACCATTAATCCTTAGGCGGCTTTCATTTCACCGTGGCCCACTTCTTGAGAAATGGTATGACCCAGGCCGGACAACTCCTCGCCCATTAACTCAATGAGGTCATCCATTGTAATCATCCCAACAATTTTACCTTCACCGGAAACAACCGGAAAGCGCCGCACAGCATATTTCTTCATCCTCTTAATCAGGTCCCAAATGCCAATCCCTTCCGGAACCACATAAGGATTTTTGGTCATCACCTCCTGGATTTTTGTGTTGAATCCTTCTTTGCTATCCGTCATTAACCGCATCACGATATCCCGGTCTGTCAAAATACCAATGGGCCTTTCATCTTTGGTGATCACCACAGATCCAATTTTATTATCCCGCATCAAGATTGAAGCATGCAACACACTCTCTTCCGGAGATGCAGTAATTACAGGTCCCTTGCAAAAATCTGACAGTGCCATGGCGCACCTCCTTTTTTACTTGCCTCCCCTTCCCCTCTTTCTGAGAGGGTTAATAGGTTTCCTTCAAAAAACCACAACCTCTTACCCCTAAAAAAATGCAAGAAAAATGCCATTAACCTTTAGGTAAATTCATCAAGAAGAAAGACTTGCGGAAGGGAAGAAATGAGTATGGTTGCAGGTAGAACCTGGGTTGAGAGCCAGGGGGGGGTTCTGAAATAAAAAATTATCTTTAAAAACAATGGGAATGAAAAAACACCGCTGTTTTAAGAACGTAAATTCGATTTAACCTTCTTTTTTCTTGATTAAATGAGAAACAGTGTTGAAAATTCAACCCAGCCAAACCTCGACAATCCGCCACAGGGGAGGGGTTTCCTCAGTAGCAAATTGCCTCAGTGGGGTTCCTTTTGCCTTTATATTGAATATTCTTATATCCCCTTAACTCTGCTTTTTATTTGAAGGGTTTCTTGAAAATATCTCATGAATCCCCTTTTCAAGGAATCCTTCATGTTCTCTCCTCCATCGTGAGGTAGGATCGTTTTGGGGCCCCATCATACACTTGCCGTGGTCTTCCGATACGGTGCTCAGGTTCTGCGATCATCTCCATCCACTGGGCAACCCAGCCCGCTGTTCGAGCAATTGCAAACATCACCGTAAACATAGGAATTGGAATTCCGAGCGCCTTATAAATGATCCCTGAATAGAAATCCACATTGGGGTAAAGCTTCCTATCAATAAAGTAGTCATCCTTCAAAGCAATCTCTTCAAGGTTGAGAGCAAGATCGAATAGAGGATCGTTTCCGCCTAAATTTTCCAACACTTGATGGCACATTTTACGGATAATTCGGGCCCGCGGATCATATGCCTTGTAAACACGATGACCAAACCCCATCAAACGGAAAGGATCATGCTTATCCTTTGCTTTTGAAATAAACTTAGAAATATTTTTATTCTCACCGATCTCTATGAGCATCCTTAGGACCGCTTCGCTAGCCCCCCCGTGAGCCGGCCCCCACAGAGCTGCGATCCCAGAAGCAATACAAGCAAAAGGATTCGCCCCTGAACTGCCCGCAAGGCGTACCGTCGAGGTGCTCGCATTTTGTTCATGATCCGCGTGAAGCAAAAAGACCAGGTCTATGGCCTTCTCTGCTATGGGGTTAACGGCATAATCTTCACAGGGAACTGAAAACAGCATATGCAGGAGATTCCCAGTATAGCTAAGGTTGTTTTTTGGATAAACAAGGGGCTCACCAATAGAATGTTTGTAGCTTGCCGCGGCAATGGTGGACATCTTTGCAATCAAACGATGCGCTGCAATCTCCCTGTGTCTAGGGTTGGTAATATCGGTGGAGTCGTGGTAGAAGGCAGATAGCGAACCCACCACACCGACCATGATGGCCATCGGATGTGCATCATGATTAAAACCTTGGAAAAAAGATTTCAGCCCTTCATGGATCATGGTGTGATGAAGAATACTATGCTCAAATTGTTCCAGCTGGGCGTGGGTGGGCAACTCACCGTTTAACAGGAGAAAGGCAACTTCAAGAAATCTGCTCTTCTCTGCAAGCTGTTCAATGGGATAGCCACGGTAAAGCAGAATCCCTTTTTCCCCATCAATAAAGGTGATGGCACTTCGACAGCTAGCCGTGGCCACAAAGCCCGGATCGTAGGTGAAATAATCCAGTTCTCGAAATAACGATTTGATTTCCACGGCTGGAGGCCCATGGGTCCCCCGAATAACCGGAAGGTCAATTTTTTTCCCTCTTGCGTGATCCGTAATGGTAATTTTGTCATTATTCATTTTTACCTCCGGGATTTAAATTGAATAACCCAGGAATTGGACAAGCAAAAAAAAAGTTTCTCTCTAAAATGCTTCCCAAGATTTCCAATAATCGAAATTATACCTATAATAAGAAAATAATTGGAAGAGCAAAAAAAGTGTGTTGAACCCTTTTACTTGAAATTTGGGGTTCAAAGGAAATATGATTTAGGAGCACTTTCGTTGGAATGAAAGTTAATATGGAAAATCAGGGAATTGGAGAAAAAAGTTGCCCGATAAAATAAGGTGCATTCTCATGCCCACCGATTTTTCGGAATGCTCCCATGAAGCATTAGACTATGCGGTTTTTATTGCAAAAACCTTTCGGGCAGAGGTCCATTTGCTCCATGTAATCCATTTTCCGGCCCATGGCATCAACCCAAAACTTTTCAACCCGATCAAGGAAATTCAAAAGGAAGAAACGGATAAATTAAACGGTCTAAAAGAACAGATTCGCCACCAATGTCAAAATGTTTACCTGTTGTGCAGGGAGGGCTCCCCGCCAATGGAAATTCTCAAAGCCGCCGATCAAATCCCGGCCGATCTCATCGTCATGGGAACTCACGGGCGGACCGGCCTCGCCCACACCTTAATGGGAAGCGTCGCTGAACGTGTGGTCCAAAAGGCTTCCTGTCCGGTGCTTACGGTCAGGTGGAAAGGACCTCCAAAGTCCACCCTTGAAGGGTCTCTAATTCCCATCTCTCCCCCTTTGCCTCAGTTTTCGGTTTAAATTTTGTCCCCGATTGAAAAAGCCATTTCTTCATTAATCTGATTTCAATTTTTCCTGACCCCCCCTATTTAGAAAAAAATTTATTCTTTTTATAAATCTTTTATAACAAGAGGGTGCTATCTTTAAATTGACAGGGAAATATTTTATGGCTATTCTAGATCTGTTTTTAGAGAAATGTTTGACCCATACGATTCCCCGAGCAAAGAGGGAAAACGTTTCAACCAATAGCTGTACCTAAACAGTGAGGGAAAATGAATTTAAGAATATGGGTTTGTGTTTTGTTGGGTCTGCTTTTTGTTCCGTTACCCTCTTTTGCGGCAGATGGAATTTTACTCATTAATGCCGCCAGAAAAGGAGAAGTCCAGGAAATGCAGTCCTTACTGGATAAAGGAGTCGATGTAAATAGTAAGCTTGAGGACGGGACAACAGCCTTAATTGCAGCATCTACCAATGGTCAGGTGAAAGCGGTAAAGATGCTTCTTGCCAATGGCGTGGATGTCAACATGAGCCACCCGGATGGTTCCACTGCCTTGCTCATGGCCGCCCAACTTGGCCATATGGGAATTTTAGAGGCTCTAATCGATAAGGGAGCCGATGTAAACGCTCAATATCTTTCCGGCGCAAGAGCCCTGCATCTGGCCTCTCTTCGAGGGTATACACATATCGTTAAAACATTACTGGATAACGGGGCAGATGTTAACGCTAAAGGAGTGGAAGGGGATACGGCCCTTCATGTGGCCTCCCAAAATAACAGGAAAGAAATTGTAGAACTGCTTCTTAAAAATGGCGCCGAAACAGGCCTAAAAAATGATAAGGGAAAAACTCCTTTGGATGTTGCAAAGGAGAAAGATTTTAAAGAGATTATCCAACTACTCAAAAAAAGTGAAACCCCTGGGTAAAAGATAGAAACCTTTAAACCTTTTTTAAGCTTCCCAATTTAAAGACCTGCTTCTTATTAAAGTATATTTATTTTTGGGTCTTCGTGTAATCGAGTGGGTAAAAATTGTTAAAAAGTGTTTAAGGTCCATACAGGGCAAGGGTCAAGTCAAAGTCATTCTGTGGTTGAAGCCTTTGAAGTATTAGAGGTTCCTGCAAAATCCAGTTCGTCATT
>DASWJH010000014.1 GCA_036397255.1 Nitrospiria bacterium | reverse complement strand
AATGACGAACTGGATTTTGCAGGAACCTCTAATACTTCAAAGGCTTCAACCACAGAATGACTTTGACTTGACCCTTGCCCTGTATGGACCTTAAACACTTTTTAACAATTTTTACCCACTCGATTACACGAAGACCCAATTATATTATTTCCTTTTACTCAATCCATAACCAAACCACGTGAGGGATGAATCCATGGCAGGAGGTACAAAATCAGTTGACCCTTTTAAATTATTTTTTAAAAATACCAGAGAATTTAAGAAAAATGGAAATTCTCTGTTTTTTATAGGTCTTTGTTTTTTATTTGGTTTTTCTTTATCCGCCTGTGCAGGGTTGCAACAGGATAAGGATCCCTCCTTTCGGCAGAAGGGGATGGCATCCTGGTATGGGGGAAAGTTTCATGGACGTAAGACAGCCAATGGTGAGATTTATAACATGTACGGTTTAACCGCAGCCCATCGTTCTCTTCCCTTCGGAACCTTTTTAAAAGTGACCCATCAAACCTCGGGGAAAAGTGTGAAGGTCAAAATTAATGATCGTGGCCCCTTCGTCCGTGGAAGGTTTTTAGATTTATCCTACGGGGCAGCGAGGGAATTAGGAATGGTCGAAACTGGGATAGCACCTGTTAGAGTCGAGGTTTTTCACCCTAAGAGGGACAAGGGTACCCCTGACCTTTACGAACAAAACTTTACCATACAGGTGGCATCCCTCAGGACTTCCCGTAGTGCAGAACAATTGAAAAAAAGGCTTCTAAAATGGTATGATCCGGTGGTGGTTGAACCCTTTGAGAACCAGGAGGGGAAATTTTTTAGGGTTAGGGTGGGGAAATTTGAAACCTCTCAAGAGGCACATCGCATGGCGAGGAAGCTCATCCGGCATCAAGGTTTAGAGCCCTTTGTAACCTTAACCCAAAATTAGAAACTGGAATTTTTTTTTTATTTTTATTAAGGTTCTTTTTGTCGTGGGAATCAGGTTTAATGGGTGAAAGAGGGTCCTATTTTCTTGGGACAATGTAAAATAAAAAAAAGGGGAAATAGCAATGCAAACGGTTCAAATTTTGGAAAAAGGAATTCAAAAATTAAAAAAAGAAGTAGGTGATCGTCGAAAGGGAACAGAGAATTTCAAAATTGATCTTGCCCTCAGAAATCTCCGAAAGGAATTGAAAAGAAAACAGAGACGGCGAAGAGTGTTATTGGCTCAAGCGGTTGAGGAAAAAAAGGATCCTAAGGTAGAGGCTAAATTGGATTCAAAAGTTGAAGTTCAAAGAGAACCCCAGGGCGAGGCCATAGCAGAGGCAAAAGAGGAAGCTCAGGAGGAGAAAAAGGAGTCAGGTGAAAAAGGTTAAAAAAACAAAAAGAAATTCATTCAGTAGATAAAGGTCGTTTTTCTACTCCCGATGATTCCAGGAAAAAGGAAAATTGAGCAATTTGAAGGTAGTTTTCTTTTGGGTAACCCTCCGGATTTATTCATCAATTAATTGGCTTACTTTTTCCCTCATTTTATCGATTTTTGCAATGACCCTGGAATCAGCCATGGCTGCTTTAGTCTCAAGGGTGGATAATTGGTTGCTTATTTTAATTAGGTTTACCTTCAAGGTTTCGTCTGCCAGTTGAATGGATTTCTCTAATTTTGTTTGGGCTTCTTTGATTTCCCCCTGGGCGTTCCCAAAATTTCTTTTTCGGTGTTCTTCCATAGAGTTATTTAAATGATTTCGGATTTCAACGAGTGTCATTCGAAGGCGAAGTTTGTTGATTTCTTTTTCTAGGACCGAGGTCTTTTTGCCCATTTCCTTTTTAAAACCAATTAGGGAATTGGATATCTCTCCAAGACGGTTGCTGCCTAGGTAAAACCCCCCTCCAAAGGTTAACAAAATCATAAAAAGAACTCCTAAAACTTTAAGCATTGTTTGACTCTCCTCTTCGTATTTTTTCAAATGGGTTCACCACTAAGATCTCATTGGGTTGTTTTAAGATTTTTTAAAGAGATCCATTATGAGGGAAAATGTAATGGGGATCAATAGGATCATTCCCATCAAACCGAGAAGATTTTGAAATTGTTGGGAAAAAAGGTCATGTGTGATTGTGGGTAGAAGGAGGAAAAGAAACGCCATGAGGCCCAGTACCAAACGGAGTCCTAATTTATAAATTTTACCTAAAATTCCCGTTACATCTTCAGAGGTCATTTTTGTTTTAAACTCGCCCCGGCGGGCCTGTTTTAAAAAGTCCTCTAATTGTCTAGGAAGGTGGTAAAGAGTCGAACCCCAATCTTTACCTTGAATCAGAATATTTTCGACCCAATCGTTTTCTCCTTTAATATATTCCTGCGCAAACGGCTTCGCGAGTTCAACCATGTTAAGATCAGGGTTCAATCCCATGTTGATTCCATTCAACATTCCGGCCGTTCTCGCAAATAAAATAAAATGGTTGGGTATTTGTAAAAATGAATGGACTCGTAAAAGTTTCGAAAGATCCTCAGCAACATGGGCCACTGTAATTTCCCGAAATTCCCTTGGAGACATATCTCTGTACTTTTCCATAAAATAAGAGGCCACTTGTTCCAAATCCGAAGGGTTTTCCGTGCGCACAATGAAACCCAGATCCATTAATCCTTGAATGATGGCTTCTGTATCCCGTTGGATGATGGCCATCACGGTTTGTTTTATTGCCTTATCAATAGATGGGGTTATTTTTTGAACCAGGCCAAAATCGACAAAAACCAGGCAGGGTCCTGGTTGAACAAAAATATTTCCGGGATGGGGGTCTCCATGGAAGAAATGGTGTTGGAGGATTTGTTTCATATAGCACTCTACCAAAAGCTGGGCAATGCTTTTGGTGTCCATTCCTTGGGCCATTAACCCATCGAGGTCATTAATCTTGACGCCATCCACAAATTCTAGGGTGAGGACATGGGAGGTGGTATGTTCCCAAATCACCCTCGGAACGATAATTCTGGGATCATCTTTAAAGTTTTTTCCGAAATGGTCTGCGTTACGACCTTCCTGGATATAATTAAGTTCTTCTTTTAGGAGTCTGGAAAATTCATTGTAAAGAAGATTAAAACGCACTTTCTTAAAACGCCATTGAAGTATAAGAGTAACCCACCGAATGGCTTTCAGATCGGTTTTAACAATTTCCTCAATTCCCAAATATTGGACCTTTACCGCCACGTGACGCCCATCCATGAGCCAGGCCTCATGAACCTGTCCAAGGGAGGCAGCCGCTATCGGTTCTTCATTAAATCGGGAAAAGGTGTGTGAAATGTCCTTTCCCAGTTCTATTTGAATGCGATTGGCAATTCCTGGGAAATCTTGTGGAGGAACTTGATCCTGAAGTAAGGCCAGCTCTTGTGTGTACTCCGGGGGCAGAAGATCAACCCGCGTACTCATAAATTGGCCAATTTTGACTAATACCCCTTTGAGTTTGAGAGCGGTTTCCCGCAGTTGCTGGGCTTTGCGGCGATGAAGTTGGCTTAAACGGACGCGTCTCTTTTCGCTATGTGTAAAGAAAAAGAAGATAAAATGAAATTGATAACTGAATAATATATTGAAGGTGAGATACAGAATATGAATCATTCTCCCATGAAGGGAGAGATTGCTCATGAACATACATCCATCCGTTTCAAGATTTTATATTTTCTACCTAAATAAACTTTAAGGGAGGGGTGGGGGAATGTCAATCAATCGGGTTTAACCCTTAGGATGTGTTGGCGACCTTCTAAAGAAGGGTTTCCTGTCTTCAGCACCTCTGGGGTAAGGCGTGGGAAACCAGCGGGAAGCCTTAGGGAACCATTTGAAGAAAATGGCGAGAATGGCAATTTTTGGTCCCTTTTGTGATATTTTGTCGTATTTTAGGATTTGGGGTATTATTATAAGGATTGGGAAAATGCTGGGTGTTTCCCTTTTTCCAGAGAAAACCGGTTGAGGACCCTTCTAGAGGAGGGGTATGACCGTTTTCCCATTCCCAATAAAAAATAAAATTTAGGCCATTTTAAAAAATGTACCAAACCTTTTTCCAGTTTTCCCAACTCCCATTTCAGATTACCCCTAATCCCCGGTTTTTTTATTTGAGCAAAAACCATCAGGAAGCCTTTTCCCATGTGACCTATGGAATCCAGCAACGAAAAGGTTTTGTTTTAATTACCGGAGAGGTGGGAACTGGGAAAACGACCCTTTGCCGCCTTTTATTGGATCATTTGGGTTCCCACGTTAAAACCTCTTTGATTTTTAACCCGAACCTTTCCACCCTTGAACTACTCAAGTCCGTGAATCAAGATTTTGGTTTAGCGGGAAATCAATCATCCAAAAAAGAACTGGTGGATGACCTCAACCAATTTTTACTTAAGGAAATTGGAAGAGGTGGAAATGCGGTTTTGATCATTGATGAAGCCCAAAATCTGACCGTTCAATGCTTGGAAGAAATCCGAATGCTTTCCAATCTTGAAACTGAAAATGAAAAACTCCTCCAAATCCTTTTGGTCGGGCAACCCGAACTCCGGGAAAAGTTGCACCAAACCGAATTGAGGCAACTCAATCAAAGAATTGCCCTTCGGTATCACCTCCTTCCTTTAAACGAAGGGGAAGTGGATGGATACATTGCGTATCGATTGAAAATTGTGAATGGCCGAGAAAGGGCATACTTTACGCCCGAAGCGGTTCAGGATATTCATCGACTGACAGGGGGTATTCCCCGTTTAATCAACATATTTTGTGATAAAGCCTTGCTGGCCGCTTATGTTTCGGAGAGTCACATAATCTCAAGGGATATGGTCAAAGAAGCCGCATCCGAATTAAAGGGTTTAGTCACGAAGGTCTATTCCCCTGACTCGGAAAAAAGAAAAAAGAGGAAATTCATCGAAAGGGAAAAAAGCCAAAAATTCAAAAAAGTTTTTCTTCCTGCTTTCGGGGTGGCGGCCTGTTTCCTCCTTCTTTCCATTCCTTTTTTAGGAAACGGGGAAAATTTTATGGAACTTTCTAACTTTAAATTAGGTGGTTTTGCTATTCCAAAAAAGGTGATCCAACCCTTTCAGGACATTCGGATTTTATCTTCGGAGGAGAATATTCAAGAGGACATTTTCAAACCCGGTGGAGGGGGACACCTCCAGGAAATTTCTTCTTTTTCCCCCATGACCGGGGACAGTCGATGGGATTCCAACGGAATTTTTAGAGAAAATAGTTTGGAAAATACCCGGTTTGCTTCCTGGATCACACTAATGGCATTATGGGACTCCCGCTTTTACACGGACCTTTTTCTAGAGAGTGCCCTGGGGTGGGGTTCGGACCTACAAGGGTTACTGGCGCATTTTGGTTTTGAAAGAACCGTTATACCTTTGAAATGGGATTGGATTCAAATTCTGGATCAACCCGTAATTCTAACCCTGAATCGGGAAGGAAGGGAACAAACCGTTGTATTACGACATATTGCAGGGGGAGAGGTTATAGTGTTGAATCCGATTCGTGGAAAGGAGCAGTTGTCGTTACAGGAGCTGAAAAACCGTTGGGGAAGTCAGGGAGAAATCCTTTGGCAGCCGCTTCGGGGAATCATGTTTCCCTTGGGCATAGGAGATCAAGGCCCCCATGTGGCCAATCTTCAGAATTGGTTAAAAAAAGAAGGGTTTTATACAGCAAAGGTAGATGGACAATTCGGGTGGTTTACCATGGAAGCGATTTTTAAGATTCAAAAAGAATTGGGGCTTCCAGAAAATGGGGATTTTGGAGAGGAAACGGCTCTTTTTTTAACCAAAAAGATCCTTGGAAATAGAGCCCCCTCATTGGAAAAACCTTTGGTCACTGATCCGAAGGATGAACCAGAGTCACCCAACTTGGTCTTCAATGATGCTGGATAAGTTCAATGAGACGGATTTTTATTCCACTTTTAACCTGGTTCAAAAACCGGATTTCCCCCCTACATTCAGTTTCAAAACCCAGAAATTTCAGATCACCAATAACCCACCTCCAAGGCCTTTAAGAGCTGATTTCCCCTTCACTTCTCTAAAAAATAATCACCCATTCCCTGAAGCGCTTTCCTTAAAATCATGGGACGCGATACGAAGCTGGTGACCAGGTGAAAGGGTTCCATATCATAAAAGTAACCCGGGTGAATTAAAATTCGCTTTTGGGTAAGGAGGTCAAGCACCCACTGGTCAGGGTTGGCTTGCTTCCACTGTTTTTTTAATTTTATGGTTAAATAAAAACCCCCTTGAGGGGGGAAAGGACAAAGGTGAGGAAATCGGGAAAGGATCTTGAGGGTTAAATTACGACGTTTTTGGATCTCTTTTGTGAAATTTTTTAAAAATGTTTTCCCCTCCCTGAAAATGTCGCGGACCGCGAATTGTTGAACCTCCCCCACCGGGAGAAAGGTGTCCGATATCATTTCCAATGTTTTCACTGTTTTTTCAACTAAAGACCTTTTTCCCGACACTACCATCCACCCTATTTTGAGTCCGGGCAGGGCAAACATTTTGGAAAAGCCATTGAGGGTAAAAACCAGGGGTGCCTGGGTAGCGGCAGCTCTTGGAAGGTGGGATCGGTCAAAAAGAAACTCACTGAATACCTCATCTGAAATAAGGGGAAGCTGATGCTGCTTAGCCAACGTGGCTATTTTTTCCAAACCGTTTTGGTTGAAAACAATTCCGGTGGGATTGTGGGGTGAAATGAGGATGATCGCCCGGCTTTTTGAGGTGATTTGGGCTTCCACCTCTTCCATAGCAATGGGGTGGTCCGGATCCAAATGCAGGGGATAATAAGTCAAACGGATCCCGCATAAGGCGGCAATGTATTCAAATAGAGGATAGGAGGGTTTTGGGCAAAGAATTTCATCCCCCGGGTTGGCCAAAAGCTGAAAGCAGTACCAGTAGGAAATGCTAGTCCCTGGGGTGAGAAGAATATGGTTTAAATCAAATTCAATTCCTTTAGAAAGATAAAAATCACAAACCGCTTTTCGTGCCATAGCCTGACCTAAGGGGTGAGGGTGGTAGCGTTTGGCCCGATGAGTGGCTTTGGCCAGGATCTTTTTTAAGGTCTTTTGGGGATAAAAGAGGTTTTGATGGCTTACATTACCCGATATCAGATCGATAATGGTTTCACCCTGGGCCACCATCCGATGGTATTCACGATAGAGAGGATTGATGTCTTGGCAAAATGTAGAGGCAAATTGAGAAAACATGAACGGTTTGGAGGGCCAATCTTAAAGAGGAAGAAATACCGGTTTGACCCTTACCCGAGGGTGTTTTATAGAGTTTAAGAGCAACCGGGCCCTTTGACCTCTTTATCCACCGTATCTGGGGTGAGAAGGCGTTCCGAAAAACCTTCTGGGTCTGTTTTTTGGTGATCGAGGATCTCCTGCAATTGGCTCAGAACCTTTTCCCGTGTTGAGAGGCCATATCGGTAGATCGATAAAGGACCAATGAGTTTTAAGTAAAATTGGTTTCCGGCATCATGTTCAGTGGAACAAGCACTGGGTTTTTGTGCTTTTCTGAGAATTTCATCACAGGCTTCGGCAAATTGGGCCAAAACAGGTTCGTTGTGAAGATCCTGTGGGATTTCGGGAAACCGATTTACTAATTCCTGAACCGTCATTTTTGAACTCCATTGAAAACATTTCTATTGGTTCGTTTATACTCATTAAAATCTTACAATCTGCAATATACCATAGTTTCCTTTCCCGTGTCATCCCTTAGAAAATTCGGTTTTGTTTTATTTTTTTCTTCGATGGACCTCTTTGGCTCATTCTGTTTTCCCAATGAGTTCAAAAGGGACTATCCTTTTCGTTCTAAATGAGCGATGGCCTCCAAATGCGGGGTCTGGGGAAAAAGATCAACGGGTTGTATCCTTTTTATGCGGAAATGATTTTGGGTCAAAAGATGGAGATCCCGGGCCAATGTAGATGGAGAACAAGAAATGTAAACGATACTCGGGGGAGCTAAGGCTAAAATATCCTGACATAGCTTTTTGGAAAGGCCTTCCCGGGGTGGGTCCACCAGGAGGGCATCCACTTCTCTGGGAATATCCTGTTTTTTTGGGAGGCCGTAATATAAGTTTGCAGGCTGGAACCGGCAAGATTCAACCTGATTTTGTTTGGCGTTTTGGATTGCATCCTGAATGGCGTGGGGGTTTTCATCCAAACCGGTAACCGTGGCCCCCTCCTGGGCAAGAGGAAGTGAAAAATTTCCCATTCCGGAATACAATTCCAGAACCTTTTTTCCGGCCAAAGGGGACATCCATTTTAAAAGGAGGTCAACCAACAGGTGATTAAGCTCCCAATGGATTTGAACAAAGGTTCGGTCTCCTGCCCGGAAGGAAAAGGTTCCCAATTGGTGAAAAAGGAAATCCAAACCGAGGACTTGCCTGCCTGAGGAGGAGTAAGCAATGAGTCCTTTCAACGGGAGATTAGAACGGAGCGCGTCATAGATGCGTTTTAAGGGAAAGGAAAGGGGGCCTACTGAATAAAGTGACAGCAAAAATTGTTTTTCCGAGGAAGAAAATTGAATGTGAATCCTCCGAAGATTGGGAATGGCCAAGGCGCCTGAAAAGGTATGGGATAAGGTTTTGAGGGTTTCATTGAGCGGGGGTTCCAAAAGTAAACATTCCTCTATCGGAACAATGCGATGGGTGTGGAATTCGTTGTAACCCAGAAGGTTCCGTCCCTCATGGAAACGGACCCGGAGCTGGCACCGATTTCGATAAAAATAAGGGCGTTTAGAGCACACCGTGGGGAAGATGAGAGAAGGACTAATCTTACCAATTCTGTAAAGTGTTTCCTTGAAAATGTTGGTTTTTTCAATGGTCTGATGGGTGTAATCCA
Organism: Nitrospiria bacterium; assembly: GCA_036397255.1. Classification (NCBI taxonomy): domain Bacteria; kingdom Pseudomonadati; phylum Nitrospirota; class Nitrospiria; species Nitrospiria bacterium. The sequence goes on along the minus strand of DASWJH010000014.1, from coordinate 27,424 downwards.
TGTGTTGAAGATTACATCCCCCGCATACCTGGTAGAACGAGCACGGGGGTTTTATTCGGTGGGGAGAGGGGGAGAGTATCCGGCTTGGGTTTGCTTTAATATAATCTTTTTGACCGTCGTTTGGTTTTATTTCAATTTTTTCACCGGGGAGGGTCCAGGGGACAAAGACCACCTTCCCGTTTAAATAGCCCAATCCCATCCCCCCTTCCACCAACTTCTCAATGTGGATCTCAAAGGTGTCTAAGGGTTCTGGGGAATGTGGGGTTGAAGGTTCCATTTTTTTTATTAAATTGGGTCCATTGAGGGGAGGAGAGAATCCTTCGGATCCCCTATTGTAATTTCAACCTTTGGTTTCTCTAAAATTTTTCATACAATTGCCTGTAGAGGAGGGCGGAGGCTTTCCAGGAAAAGTCCAACTTCATGGCATTCAAAATGAGTTTTTTTCGATGTTGGGGGTTTTTATAACAGTCCAATGCCTGATTGAGGGTGGCTAACAGACTCTCCTTTTCGTAATGGTTGAATAAAAAGCCATGCCCTTTTCCGGTAATGGGATTAAATTCTTTTACCGTGTCTGCCAAACCTCCTGTTTTTCTTACAATAGGAATGGTTCCGTAACGTAGACTGATTAATTGACTGATTCCGCAAGGTTCATACAGGGAGGGCATTAGAAAGAAATCGCACCCAGCATAAATTTGGCGGGCCAGTGTTTCTTGAAACCCGATTCTCACCTGGGTTTTTTGAGGGTATCTTTTCGATAAATTTAATAAAAAATTCTGGTATTGTTTTTCCCCTGCTCCTAAAATAATAAGCTGTAGGTCCAATTTCATCAGTTCATCCACTGCATCGGTGATCAGGTCCAGTCCCTTTTGTCGGGTCAAGCGGGTGACCATTCCGATTAACGGCGTATTTTTTTTGATGGGGAACCCATGCTGGCGTTGCAGTTCTTCTTTATTGATGATCTTTCCCGTCAGGTTTTTTGGATAATAACGCTCTTTCAAGTTTGGGTCTGTTTCGGGATTCCATTGTTGGGTATTGATTCCGTTGAGGATTCCCACCAAATCGTTTGACCTTTTTTTCAGGACGCCTTCTAAACCACTTCCTAAGGGTTTTTTTTGGATTTCTTGGCAATAATTTTGGCTGACGGTGGTCAGATGATCGGCAAAAAGAAGTCCCCCTTTCATCAAGTTAATTTTTCCATAAAACTCCAAACCCTCAAGTGAAAACAGTTCGGGGGGAAGTCCCAGTTTGGAAAAATGGGAAGCCTCAAAAAGCCCCTGGAACCCCAAATTATGGATGGTAAAAACGGTTCGGGTTTCTTTAAAAAAACGGTCCTTGGGGTAAAGGAATTTTAAGTATACCGGTGCAAGGGCGGTTTGCCAATCATGACAATGGATAATATGAGGGATAAAAGAGAGGGTACGGGTTATTTCCAGTGCTGCTCGGTTGAAAAAAGAAAACCGTTCTGCATTATCGGGATAATCTTCTTGGGAATCTCCGTAAAATCCTTCACGTTGAAAATAGGCGGGGGCGTCAATAAAATAAACGGGAAGGGTTTGACCCAAGCGTCCTTCCCAAACCTGGGTGGTGATGGAATCTCCACCGGTTGAAATGGGAAGGGAAGGAATGATGGGGGAATGGGAGTAATGGTCAGGGTGGATACCTTGGTACCGGGGCATCATGATCCGCACGTCAAAACCCAATTCCCGAAGGGCCAAAGGAAGCGACCCCAGGACATCTCCTAAACCCCCCGTTTTTGCAAAAGGAGAGACCTCGGATGATAGCATTAGAATGTTCTTTGGGTTCATCAAGGGAGATTATACGTTGGCCTCTCGAAGAAAGGAAGAGGCTTCCTCGGGGGCGGTGGGGTTGATATAAAATCCGGATCCCCATTCAAAACCAGCGATTCGGGTCAGTTTTGGAATAATTTCAATGTGCCAATGAAAAAACTCTTCAATGTGGTTTTTAATAGGGCAGGTGTGAATCATGAAATTGTAAGGCGGAATATTCAACACTTTATCCATTTTTAAAAGAATCAATTTGATCATTTTTGCAAGGCTCTCAAAATCTGCGGACTGTGAGTGTTCAAAACTTGCGCTGTGTCTTTTCGGAAGGATCCAGGTCTCATAGGGAAATCGCGGGGCAAAAGGGGTCAAAGCAACGAAGTGATTGTTTTCTGCAATGAGCCGACGCCCAGAATCTAGTTCCTGCCGAACAATATCACAAAAAATGCATCGCTCTTTATACTCAAAGTAATGAGATGCCCCATCAATTTCTTCGGAAACCTGCCGGGGAACAATGGGAAGCGCAATGAGTTGTGAATGACCGTGTTCCAGTGTCGCCCCTGCAACCTCTCCCTCATTTTTGAAAATGAGGATATATTTAAACCGTTGATCTTTAGTTAAATCCATTATTCGATCCCGGTAGGCCCAAAAGATATCTTCAATTTTTTTTAAGGGAAGGTTGGCCAATGAGGTGTGATGGTCTGGGGTTTCAATAATAACTTCATGGGCCCCGATCCCGTTCATTTTATCGTAAAGGCCTTCGCCGGATTTGTCCTGCTGCCCTTCAATTTGAAGCGCTGGGAATTTGTTGGGAACGACGCGAAGGCTCCAGCCGGGGCCATTGGGGATACTTCCTATTTCGCGAAAGGAAAGAATTTCAGGGGGGGTGGAGGATTCATTTCCCGGGCAAAAAGGGCAAAACAGACTTTTTCCTTTTGTTTGTTCCGGCTGAAAATCGGAGGGCCTTTTTCCCCGTTCCGATGAAATAATGACCCATCTCCCGGTGATGGGATCTTTTCTTAATTCAGGCATTTAGACTCCTTAGAAAAATATACACCGGGGTTCCAAAAAATGCAACGCGTTGGAAGTGTAGAGTGGGAGGATTTTTTTAAGAAAAAAAGGGAAGGGTAAATTTAGTGTAAACTATTTAGTTTTTTTTTGAAAGAGGCTGAGTTATGTTGCAAGGAAAGTTGCTTTTGAATCAGCTGGTTTTACTTGGGGATTTTCCTAGGGCCCGGTATAACGGCTGACTCCCCCATAGGTTCCGAACCATTTTGCTCCGTCTTCATCAATGGCCACAGCAAAAACGCTGTTGGAAAGCAAACCGTCCATGGTTTGAAATGTTTTAAAGTTTTTTCCGTCATAACGGCTGACCCCATTATTCGTCCCGATCCAAAGGATTCCATTGGGATCCAAGGCAATGGCATTAACCGTATTTCCTGCTAAACCATCCTGGGTGGTGTAATTTTTCCACTTTTTCCCATCAAATCGGCTTAACCCTCCTCCCCAGGTCCCAAACCATTTTATTCCTTTTTGATCGATTACCGAACTCACAATATAATTGGGGTTATATCCGGAGGCCCCTTTCCCTTCCTGCAGATGGTGCCCTTGTGGGAGTTGAGGGGCTCCTTTTTCTTCTTCTCGTATGAGGCTCTCAACTGCCCCTAACCCGTCCTGATGGGTCCACACGTCCCAATTTTTACCGTCATAACGGTTGACCCCTCCTTCGGTTCCAAACCAAAGTGACCCATCCCGATCCACGTTAATGGTGTAAACCCATTTATCTACCATTCCATCTCCGGTAGAGAGGGTTTTAAACACCTTACCATCGAACCGACTCACGCCTTTCCAAGTGGCCACCCAAAGAACTCCTCCTGGATCAAAAAGGGCCGAATAAACCCATAAGTCCCCCAGTCCTTCCCCAGGGGAATAGCTGACCCATTGGGGGCCATAATGGGTTGTGCCTCTCCCATAGGGGGTAAACACCCGCCACTGTTCATCATCATAATACTGTAATCCCCCTCCGTAAGTTCCGATCCACTTTCCCCCATCCGGACCCACTAAAATGGAAACAATAATATTATTCATGAGACCATCTTTGGTGGTAAATACTTTGTAGCTTTCATTCTTTTTATGAAATCGGATCAGGCCGTTGGTGGTTCCGATCCATAGGTTGTCCCCATCAGGGGCAAGACCCCGGATTAAAGCACCGATGGCCCAACTGGTCCATGGTAAAATGTGTCCGGGAGGAACTTCCATTTCTTCAAAGGGTTCTTCCCCCCCGACGGATACTGAAACAGAATTCTCATTGGGGCCTGGAGCCGAGGGAAAAGACTCCTTAGAGGGGTTGGAATTTTTTTCAGGCGAGGCAGAAGGGGTGGTATTTGATTGATTGGTACATCCCGTTAAAATAGTTAAAAAAGATAAAAAAATGAAGAGGGTTAAAAGCCGGGTTGAAAGGAGCCTAGCCTTCACCCCATTTAAGTTTCTTTCGAAGAACTTCATAATAATTTTTTTCCGGAGATCGGACTAATTGAACCCTATGCTTTCCCCTTGAAATTTCCAGGAGGTCCCCTGGAAAAAGCTCGAACCCTACCTGTCCGTCGATTATGGTCAGAGGGCCTTTTTCCTGTGTTTTTAATATGACTTCCACCCTTGCGCTCAATGGGATCACCACGGGGCGATTGGTTAACATATGGGGAGAAATGGGAGTGAGCAGAAGGGCTTCCACGGAGGGATGAAGGATAGGCCCTCCTGCAGAAAGGGAGTAGGCGGTGGAACCCGTTGGGGTAGAAACGATCAAGCCATCTCCTCGAATGGATGTAATTAAATCCCCGTTGGTCCGTATTTCTAAAGAAATCATTCGAACCAATGTTCCTTTGCTCACAACGATATCATTGAGCGCATTGGATTCCGCTACCTTTTTTCCATTTCGCATAATTTGAATTTGAAGTAAAACCCTTTCATCGATCACATAATTATTGGTAAAAATCTTTAAAAGAATGGGCTGAATTTCTTCCAGGGTGACCTCGGTTAAGAAGCCTAGCCCTCCAAAATTAGCACCCAGAATCGGAACGTCAAACCCGGCGGCTAAGCGCGCTACCCCTAGCAGGGTTCCATCCCCTCCCAAAACAATTATCAAATCCACCATGGATGGGATTTTTGATTTAGGGTGAGGTGAGTGCCCACCCCCCAATTGGGCGGTTTCCTCGTCAATGATAACTTCCTTCCCCTGTTCGGAAAGCCATTGAACCAGGGAATTCAATATATCTTTGACCCCGGTGGCCTGGGGTTTTACAATGATTCCAATTTTTTTCACGGGGTTTTGGTTTTCTCCCTTGATGACCATCGTTAAAATCATATTCTCAGGCAATATCAGATGTCAATAAAATTTGGTTTTTAAGATTTTGATTGAAATCTCAAAGACTTCTCATTTGACAATCATAACCCTTCATGCTATATATTTTCTAAATGAAAATTCTTTCAATCCTTCGATTTTAAACTCGGGATTGGTCCTCTTCCATAGCCTTATGATTCCCGTTAAACGCATCATGACAAAACAAATTGTTCAGGTGAAAGTTGGAACAACCGTTCAAGAAGCAGCCCAACTCATGAAAGAAAAAAGCATTGGAAGTCTACTGATTCGAAAGGAACATGAGATTTTGGGGATCGTAACCGAAATGGATATTGTCCAGAAAGTCGTCGCAAACGGGTCCGATGCTTCTGCAACCCGTGTTGAGAATGTAATGAGCAGTCCGTTATTGACCATTGAACCGGAAAAATCCGTTGTAGATGCCAATGATCTGATGGATCAACATCGTGTGCGTCATCTTGGTGTAACCGAGGGGGATCAGATTGTTGGAATTGTGTCTGTCCGCGATTTGCTTCACCCCCTCTATATTGTCGAAGAGGAAGATTCTTAAAAATGTTTCATTTAAATAAACGCTCCACTTTCAGCAGATACAAAGCTCTGGGTTTCGGGGGTCTTTTCCTTTTAATCTTTTTTGTGATTCCTATTTCATTATGGGCGACCCATGAAATAGACCATCGATTTAAAGTATATGGAACTATAAAAGATCAACAGGGAAACCCTTTGGTGGATGGAAAGGTTATCGTGGTGGCCAAGCGAAATGGGGCGGGTTCCACCGTTTTCACCAATAAGGATGGTTATTATGATGTTATTATTCATCTTCATAATGAGGATGTAGGGGATACGGTTGAAGTCTCCGCGGTAGGGCAAAAAAAAGAAGTCATCGTTTCTTTTGATCCAAGCGACCGGACTACGGAACGAAGGGTGCAAATCGATTTTGATGCAAGCGTTCCTGAAAAAAAGACAGAGATTCCGGTTTGGTTATATGCCATTGCGGTGATATTGGTAATCGGAGTCGTTTATTTCTTTGGATTTCTAAAAAAGAAGAAAAATCCTTCTCAAAACAAGCAAAAAAAGTCCTCTAAAAAAGAGTCCTAAACAATTCTTTTTATTCCTTTTTAGGTAAATCAATCCCGCGTTTTTTCTCTCCTTAAAAATTTCTTGACATCTATTTTTCCCTATGATATTTTTCGACCTCTTTCAGATGGATAAAGAGGGAATCTTAATTCGGTTAAATTTTAAAGAGGAATTTAGATGATCCATTTAAATATTTTTAATTGTTTGAGGAAAACAGGCTCATTAAATACAAAAGATATTGCGGTATCTGGTTAGGTCTGATAGCGAATGATGGAGAAGGCGGGTGCACGGTAGATGTGGGTGGGTTACTAACAAAAAATTCAGCCTCCCAAACCCCAATGATGCTTTCCCTAGGCGCATAAGATTTTAATTCATTTATAAGGAAAAGTGTCCTCGTCAAACAGAAAACTCCACTAAACCTCAGAAAAAATACAACTTTTAAAGAAAGGAGTCTGTGTAAGCGAATGAAGACGATGAGATTTTTTGTTTTAAGTGCCATCTTCCTCTTTTCAGGGATCATTGGTGTGGGCTGTTCTGGAGGAGGAGAAGGCCCTATTCAACCTCCACCCCCAGTTCCTGCGGCTTATGCGGATAAGCATATGCCTGATGGGTGGTGGACCGACCCGGAAATTATTGAAAAAGGAAGGCTCCTCTTTACTGGGGAAGAAAATCCAGATGTGAATTGCGCAAGCTGCCATGGTAAAGATGGAAAACCGGTCAAGCGTGGGGCGAGGGATTTCCGTGTTCAAGACCGGATGAAACTCTATTCTGACAGCGCCTGGTTCTGGAGAGTGTCGGAAGGGGTTCCCCGAACGAAAATGAAACCATGGAAAGAAAAGCTTAGTGAGGAAGAGATTTGGAAGGTTATGGCCTACGAGCATGCTTTTTCTCATGGGGGAACACCATCGCCCCATGATGATTTCACCACTGAATTTACTCCTGAAACAGCATCGGCTAAATAAATGAAAAAGTGGGCCGGAATATTTTGCGGGTTAACTGTTTTTGCCGTGTTGGCGGTAGGGGTTGTATATGCCCAACCCCCTGACCCCAAACCGATTGATTTTCCGTATATCGGAAACCGTACAGCAGTTTGGATTGCTGCGCAGCTTCATATCCTCTTTGCAGCTTTTATTTTGGGGGCCCCAATCTTTGCGGTAACCTGTGAATGGTTGGGAAAGAGGAAAGGAGATCTCCGGTATGACCGGCTTGCCAGAGAAGTCATCAAGGTGACGGCCATACTGTATAGCATGACAGCTTTAACCGGTGGTCTTTTTGTGATGATCGCCCTGGCCCTTTATCCTCATTTCTTTTCCTGGCTCACCTCTCTTTTCTTTCCCATTTTTGCCATTGCATACCCCCTCCTATTTATTGCAGAGACCATTGTCCTGTATTTTTATGTGTACACGTGGGATTCCTTGTCAGGGGATAAAAAGGGGCGTCATATTGCAATCGGGGTCTTATTGAATATTATTGGAACAGTAACACTTTTTGCTATTGACGGCCCTACCTCATTTATGAATACCCCCCCGGATGTCCCCGAAGGGCTGGATATGGACAGGCGGATCTTTGTGGATACCGCCGCTTCGGTTTGGCAGTTAATGTATAACCATAGTTGGATGCCGTTAAACCTCCACCGACTCATTGGGAATATCACGTTTGGTGGGTTTATCACTGGGCTAATTGCTGCTTATATGTACATGTTTGCAAAAACAGAGAAGGAAAAAGCCCACTATGATTGGATGGGCTATATCGGAAATTTAATCGGGGTAGGCGCACTACTCTTTCTTCCTCTGTTTGGATACATCCTCGCTGCGGAGTTTTTTGATTTTGATGCCTCCATTGGGCCCTATATGATGGCGGATCAGCTTTCCATGTTTTTTGAGATGCAAGGAGCCATGGTGGGTTTAATTTTCTTGGGCAGTAACTATTATATTTGGCTTTCCATGAAGCGGATCACTGGGGCTGAACGATTTACGACGGTGGTCAAAGTGGGATTTGCCATTGTGTTGGTGGGCAATGCCATTTGGATGACCCCCCATGGGTTTGCCGCTACCCAGTTTATGGCTACAGAGGAGACTGAGCTTCCCTCTGAATGGGGTTTCCTAGCATTGATGCCCGCGAAAAATACCGCTGCCCTCCTGATTGTTTTGGTGACCATCGTCAACTATATCTTGTACAACCGGGCCATTCGGACAGGGACCATTCAGTGGGGTAAGATCGATTTTACTTCCCAGTTTGTATTGATTTTCCTTGCTCTATCGGTTATTTGGACCATGGGTCTCATGGGAACGGTTCGTTCCCTGGTTCGAAAGTATTTTCATGTGTATCTAATTCTTCCCGATTTTACGGAGGAGTCTTTTACCCCTACCCTGGCCTATTCCAGTATTCTGATTACCATTTTGACCCTTGTATTTTTTGCTGTGGTGACATTGGCCATTTGGTTGAGCCTTAAGGTGGGCGGAGAAGCAAAGGCAAAATAATCAAAAGAAGGACTTGAAAGAGATGGACCATCCAAAAAGTTGGTTTGAAATCCTAAAGTGGAAAGTGATTGCCTCCGTGATCATTGGCGTTGGCCTTTTTTTTGGTTCCGGTTTATTAGGGTTTGCTTTCGTCTTTCAGGCCATGTTTGCTTTCTATGCGCTTTTGGGATTAATGGTTTTTGTCCTGTTGGATAAGCCCCCCATGAAGGAATTTTCGGGGGTAAAAGCGACCATTGGAATAGCCGTATTTTTCATCGTTTGTACTGCGGTGTTTACCGTCGCCGCAAACCTTCTTCCACAATATGATCCTGAGTGGGAAAAAGGAAAAATTGCAAAAATCCTTAAAAAATACGAAGGTTCTCAAGCGGTGTCTCTTCATGATCTTTATGCAAAATCGCAGGAATTAACGGAAAAAGCAGATACCCTACTCGTCAGGTTAGAACAGTTGGAGGGGGGTGGGGATCTTAAACTCAATTTAGAAGATATTATGAAAAAAAAACGGAAACCCGGGGAAAAACTGAGTCCCGAAGAAACCATCGCTTACGGCGCGGAGGTGTATGACCTTTATGAGTGTTATAACTGCCACAAGATCGGGGGAAAAGGGGGAACTAAAAAGCGGGGACCCAAAATGGATAATATTGGAAATATCGTTCCTGCAGAGGAAATTAAAAGGAAAGTTTTTGAGCCTAATTTCGCTTATTCCGAGGGGTTTGAGAAGGAACATAAAAAGGAGACCATGCCCGATAATTATTCCGAGCTAATGGATGAATCCGAGTTAGATGCGCTCGTTGCCTACCTTCTCACTTTGAAAAACCCCAAAGTGGATACGCCTAAGTTGATTCACCACGATCATAACAAACATTAATATTCAAATAAATTATGTCCATTAAAATTAAATTCAAAGTCAGATGTGGTGATGAAGAGGTCGGTGAAATTTCAAGGGTTATCGCCGATCCTATTACCAAAAATATCAGCCACATTGTGGTTCGGGGAAGAAGCCAGGAATGGGTGGTCCCTTTTAATTTGGTTGCGGTGGAGGGAGAACATGCGGTTTTAAGTTGTTCTTCATCGGAGTTTTCAAATTTTCCCAAGCTGAAACGGGAGAATTTTGTCCAACTCAGTGAAGTTGAAATTGCGGGATTGGAGCGCCGGATGGAGGAGGTTTCCCCCGGTGAGACACTGGTTCCCCTTCCAGAACTGGAAAAAGATTTGTCCCGACGTTCTTTTTTTATGAAGTTTACCCATGCCATTGGGGTTGTGATTGCCCTTCCCCTGGTTTACCCCATTATTCGGTATCTGATTCACCCACTCTATCAACCATTTAATAACTCCTGGTTTACCGTTGCAAGGGCACAACAATTTCCAGAAACGGATGTTCCAAAACTTGTCCATTTCGAGCGTGAAATTAAAGAGGGCTACCTGGTCCGGAAATTTAAAAAGTCTCATTGGGTGGTTAGGACATCGGATAATCTCAAAGAAAAGGTGATCAACCTAAGAGAGAAACTCTACGGAAGCAAAGCCCTGGAGTTTCATGGTACCGATGGAAAGGTGATTTGGGAGAATGATGCAGATTCTGAATTCACCGTTTTCTCTGGAAAATGTCCACATTTAGGTTGTGCTTACCGCTGGAAAGAAAATCATAAACGCTTTGGAAGGGTGTTTTGGTGCCCCTGCCACCTCAGCATTTATGGCCCAGACGGGGAAGTGCTGGATGGACCTGCCCCCCGTCCCCTCGATATAATGCCCACCAAAGTGAGTCCCGGGGGAACCGTAGAGGTGATTGACGCCGAATATAAGGCGGGACGGACTCACGTTATCCGGATTTTATAGCTCATGTTTGAAAAGATTTATAACTGGGTTGACGAGCGGATTGATTTAAAACAGCTCCAAGCCAAGATGCTCAACGAGCCCATCCCTGGTGGGGCCCGGTATGCCTATACCTTCGGATCCTGCCTTCTGTTTATTTTTTCCCTTCAAGTCCTCACGGGCATCATGCTCATGTTTTATTACACCCCCTCTGCCGATCATGCCTATGATAGCACCCAATACATTATTAACGAACTTCCCTATGGCTGGTTTATCATCAGCTTTCATTTTTGGGGATCATCGGCCATGGTGATCATGGCGGTCATTCATATGTCTCAGGTTTTTTTGTGGGGGGCCTACAAAAAACCACGGGAGATGGTTTGGTTGGTGGGTTTGGTTCTTCTAAGTTTGGTCTTGGGCTTCGGTTTTACGGGTTACCTGCTTCCGTGGGATCAGCGGGCTTATTGGGCAACCACGGTTGGCGTGGAAATTTTTGACAAAATTCCTATTTTGGGCGATTTCATGGGAAGGTTTTTAAAAGGGGGGGCTATTCCAGGAGCCCAAACCTTGAACCGTTTTTATGTGATTCATGTCATGATTCTTCCCCTTTCTCTTATGGGATTGGCTGGATTGCACGTGTTTTTATTCCGAAGGGCTGGTCCCGCAGGTCCTTTTAAGGGTTCCAAGGAGGAACTTGAAAAAAAATCCGAGTATTTCTTTCCCACTCAGGTTTATAAAGATATTGTGGCCATGGGAGTGGTGTTTGTCCTGATTGTTTTAATGACCTTTATCGAGCCTGTTCATTTAATGGAAGAAGCTTCTCCAGAGGCCTCGGATTTTAACCCCGAGCCCGAATGGTATTTTCTGTTCCTGTTTCAACTTTTGCGCATTCCCATTTTTTCGGGAGAATTCGGGAGTTTTATGGGAGCGGTTGGAATTCCCGGCCTTTTTGCCTTGGTTTTGGTTCTTCTTCCGTTTCTTAACGTAAGCCCTGAACGTCATCTCAAGAAACGCCCTTTCGCCATTATGGGATGGAGCCTAACCATGATTTCAATTGCTGTTCTCACATGGCTGGCTATTCTCAGTCGAGAGAACCATTAAATGAAACTGGAAGGGGAAAATATAAAAAAACCTTTGGAAATCAAATTTGAAATAGGGGCTGGGGGTTTGATTCCATGAGTATTCCAAAAGACCAGGGGTTAACCCTCACCGTTTTTTTGAGCATTTCTCTTTTTACGGTTTTTTTGTTTTGGATTTTTTTGCCTGTGCATTTCAGCAAACATCAGGAAGGGGATGAAGAAGAGGTAATTAAGGTGCTTGAGCCTGAAGAAGCTATTTTGACGGTCGAAGGGATTTTAACTCAAGTGGAAGAAAACATAGTAGAAAAGGAAAAAGAGGGAAAAGAAAAGAACCCAAAGGAAAAAGATTCCCAAAAGGGGGGTGACAAATGAAACGGTTTAAAAACATTTTCACTGTTTTTAACCCCTTGCATATGGCAGGTTTTGCTTTTTTATTAGGGCTTATGGTTTTAGCGGAACCGAGCCTTGCCCAAGAAGAAGCCGCAACAGGTCCTGCCTATAATGATATTCCCTTTATCGGAAGCCGCAACCTCATTTGGATTATTGCTCAAATCCATCTCCTGTTTGCGGGTTTTGTTTTGGGTGTGCCGATCTTTGCCCTTATTTGCGAGTTCATCGGATTTCGAACAGGGGATATGCGGTTTGACAAACTGGCGAAGGAATTCACCAAACTACTTACCGCGTCTTATGCAACAACGGCTCTTTTTGGAGGAATCCTCCTCTTCTTATTGATTGGGCTTTATCCCAAGTTCTTTACATACTTATCGGATATTTTCTTCCCTTCCTATGTGGTCTACGGCATTCTTTTTCTTTTAGAAACACCGGTTCTTTATCTTTATTGGTATGGCTGGGATGCCATGATGAACCGAAAATGGCTCCATCTTTTCCTGGGGTTGATGCTCAATGTCTTCGGTTTTTATATCATGATTACCGCAAACGCCTGGGCCACCTTCCAGGCGAGTCCTGTGGTCCTTCCCGAAGCCATGAATGCCATGGAAAAAGCCTGGGCGGCTGTTCATAACCCCACCTGGTGGCCTGTCAATATTCACCGTTTTATTGCAAATATCGTTTTGGGTGGATTTATTTGCGGTGCCTATGCTGGGATCCGATATCTGGGGGCCAAGACTCAGGAGGAGAGAGAACACTACGACTGGATGGGTTATATTGGGAACTTCATCGGGATTTTTGGGCTTCTCCCCCTTCCCTTTGCAGGATACTGGCTGATGCGGGAGGTTTATGAATACAACCAGCAAATGGGGATTACCCTCATGGGCGGATTTCTTTCTTGGTTGTTTATTCTTCAAGCCATCTTAATTGGGGTCCTCTTTATTGGGGCCAACTATTATTTTTGGACCGGATTGGTGTATCGAATTGAAGGTGGTGGAATAAAATATCGGAAATATATGTTGATGATGCTTTCCATTCTCATCGTCTGTCTGGCGGTGTGGATGACCCCCCACAGCCTTGTGGCCAGCCTTGAGGAAGCGAGAAAGTTGGGTGGAACCCACCATCCGATTTTGGGGGTTTTCGGGGTGATGTCCGCAAAACTCACCGTTGTGAATATTATGATTCTGGTTACCTTTATCAGCTTTCTGATGTATTGGCGGGCGGGTAAGGAACCCATCGTAAAATGGTTCAAAGTGGCCGATTGGTTGCAGTACCTGTTGTTCGGTGGTGCAGTGATTGGGGTGATTGTTCTTGGGGTTTGGGGGTATTTTGTCCCGGCCATTGTCCGAATTAACCAGTTTTCGGTTGCGCAAGTTCTTATTGTTTTATTTGTCCTCATTTCCGTTACCCCATTGACGGGGGCTCTTTTAAAAAGCGCGAAGATGACCACTAAAATGACCTGGGGACGGATGCCAGCCCGAGCTCAGTACTGCCTGGTTTTAAACGCGGTCATTGTCATTTTAACCATGACCTTAATGGGTTATGCCCGATCAGCCTCTCGGGTTCACTGGCATATTTACGGGGTGATGCGAGATATGACCCCCTATGCCTATTCACCGGCTTTGGGTCATGCGGGCGCTTTTATGGCGCTTTGTACCTTTATATTTTGTTTGCTGGTGGCATTTATCTTTTGGGTTGCTTCCCTGGCTACCCAAAAAGGGGGGGAGAAAAAGCCTTACACAGGTCTCCAGGAAGGTGCAATGGCGGAGGCAAAAGATTCTGTCTGAGCTTTATTTGAACAAGTTTTTTTTGAATAGGGGGATCCACTCCAATGCATTATTTCCTTAAAACACTTTTCTTTGTGGCCAGTGTCCTCTTGGTTTTTGCTTACATTGCCTATTCCATTCCTTCCCAGCCTTCTTTACCCCCGGACGAAGGAACCCTTGACTTCGCCGCTATTGAGACCAAAGAAGACCTGGTCTCCCTGGGACAAGCCATTTTCTTCGGAAAAGGAAAGTGTGCCCTTTGCCATACCATTGGTGGTGAGGGGGGACGTTGTCCTAATCTTTCCGGAGTGGGGGCTAAACTTTCACGTGAATTTATCTATGAAAGCCTAACCCAACCCAGCGCATTTATTTATAAGCAATATCAATACAGCCCTCCAAAGGCTTTTGGGGCACAAATGCCCCCAATCAATAAACCCCCCATTGGGCTTTCAGAAAACGAACTTCTTGCTGTGATTGCCTTTGTTCAAAGCACAGGGGGTCAAGAATATGTTACGGTGGATCCTTCGGAGCTGGTGAAACCGGCTGAAGCCGTGATCATGGTTTCGGGTGACCCGAATCAAGGGCGTGCGGTTTTTGGTAAACTCGGTTGTGGAAATTGCCATGGAGAAACAAAATCCCAATCCAAGGCAAAAGAGGTTTCCGACCTTTTACCGAAATCACAGCAAGAGAATGCCATTTTCTTAATGGGCGCTTTACAAGAAACCACAACCTCCGATCACAAAGGTTTCAGTGCCAGGTTGTCGGTAAAAGATTTAAATGACCTTACCGCCTATTTGGGGCAATTTAAAACCGTTTCGGAAGATATGTAAGGGGTTCGTAAAAGGAGGGAGGTTACAAGATGTTTAAAAATCTGTCCATTTTGATAAAGGCTGTAATACTCCTTATCGTGGTTTACGTTGGCGTAAAACTGATTCAACCCCCCCTTCCCTTCAGCATGGTCATGATGTATATGGTCCTGACCTTAATCGCCATATTGGTCTATGTTAGTCTTTTCGAGGATAAAAGCGAGGAGTTTTATGGCCCCATATCCCGATTTTTGGCGGGAGGAAAAGGCCAATCGGGGGTGGGTTCTTTCCTTCGTATTGGTGTCCTGATTATTTTTCCTCTCTTCATCGGAATGAATGTGTATGGAAAATTGGCCCCCAGCGATCAGCCTCCTGCGGAACAGCGCGTGGTCCACCCGGCCCCTCCATCAGAATTTATGGGGCTTTCCAATCCGGTTCCCAAAACAAAAACCAACATCCAATATGGGGGAGCGCTTTTTTCCGTGTATTGCGCGCCCTGTCATGGAGGAAAATTGGACGGAAAAGGACCTCAGGCCCACGGGTTTAACCCTCCGCCCGCTAATTTTAAGGACCCCACCACCATTGCCATGTTGCAGGAATCCTATCTGTTTTGGAGAATCAAGAATGGTGGGGTAGGCCTTCCTGTGGAGGGGCAGCCCTGGAACTCGGCCATGCCCAGATGGGGAAAAATGCCGGCACGTGGAGGGAAACCTTTATCGGATGAGGATATTTGGAAAATTATTCATTATGAATTTAGTGCCTCAGGACATGAGCCGAGAACGTGGGAATAACATGGAAAAATTAAAAATAAATTTCATCCTATTTATTCCTCTTATGGTTTTTGGTTTTTCCTTTCACACTGGTTTAGCATTGGCCCAGGAAGGTGGGGTTGTGGTTTATTCAAAACTCATCGATGGGCCCGTTCCAGGGGATGATCCGATGTCACCCCTTTGGGATGAAAAAGGTCAGGTTGTAGAATTTCCCATGAGTGCTCAGGTTCATTGGGAGCCGAGGCTGTATTCGGAGCCCACGGCCAAAACGGTAAAAGTTCGATCACTTCATAACGGAGAGGAACTCGCTATTTTGCTCGAATACCAGGATCCCGTACAGGGACCTAAAGATGCGGCTGCCATTGAATTCCCCGTGGGTGAGGAAAAATCCCATTTTGCCCATGCCCAACCCATGATCCAGGTGGAGGGTGGTTTTGTGAACATTTGGTATTGGAAGGAAGATAAGTTTATGGATATGCAGGCCAAGGGTTTTGGAACCCTGAAAGCCCATAGCCAGCAAGATGTGACTGGACACGGGGTTTGGAAAGATGGGGTGTGGCGGGTTGTTTTTAGTAGAAAATTGGAAACCGGTGATGAAAAAGATGTTCTGATCAAACCCGGTGAGTTTAAACAGATAGCTTTTGCCATTTGGGATGGAGAAAACCGGGAAGAAGGAAGTAAAAAGGCTATTTCCTCCTGGTGGTATTTCAGGGCAGAGCCTCTCCCTGATCAAGGGATTTATTTTTATGCAGGTCTTGCAGTGGCTGGAGCCTTTCTCTTTGAATGGTTTTTGATACGTCGAATTAGAAAAAGGTCATCAAATGCTTAACCATTACAGTAAACCTATAAAACCCTTTGAACGATTTAAACCTTTCCTTTATTTTACCCTCCTTGGCGTTTTTACCACCCTTTTTGTAAGCTGTGCCCTGTTTGAGAGCAAAGAGGTTTCCCATGGAAAAAAACTTTTTTCTTTCTATTGCGCCGCTTGTCATGGGGAAAAAGGCAACGGAAAAGGCTTTAATGCGGATAATCTGGATCCCCACCCTAGAGATTTAACCGATGCGGGTGAGCGGTATATGGCCGATGCAAGCAATGACGATATCTTTAATGCCATAAAGAAAGGGTTATCCGGGGTTGTTTGGGATGATGGGTCCATTAAACCTGCAAAGGTTATGGATGAAGAATATGGTTTTGGCTCAACATTGATGCCCTATTGGGGTTCCACCCTTTCGGATGATGAGATTTGGTCTTTAGTGGCTTTTATCAGAACCCTTCATAAAAACGATGCGGAAAAGGTGGTGGTGGAAGCTGAAGAAATTCATGAAAAAAAGGGTTCGGTCCAAAAACCTGTGAATGTGGATTTTGACGGCATTCAAAATGCAGAAAAAGACCGTTTGGTTAAAGAGGGAGCGTACCTTATTAATGAAAAATATGCTTGTATGGGCTGTCACAAAATTAATGGTGAGGGAGGAGAAGTGGGACCTGATTTATCACGCGCAGGAAAGCGGTTTAATTCCAAATGGATTTATCGTTGGATACAGTATGCTTCCTCCATTAAAAAAGAAACCAAAATGCCAGATTTTGCCATGCCCGATCAGGATGCCTTGGCCATTACCCTTTACTTAAAAACCCTCCAGGCCGATATTCCAAAGGCCGAGAAAGGAAACAGCGGTAAGTCAGGCTGATTTCGCACAGCGAAAACCCACATCATTTAATTCACTTTCCTCCGGGTTTGAAAAAAGACGAAAGGTCACACGGGAATTATGGGCTAGGATTTTTCCGGCTTCCTCTCCCGGGAAATGCCCCACCCCGGCCCAGGAACTTCCCCGTAACACTTTGAATTTTTCCCCAAAATCCTCAGAATTTTCAGTATTTCCCGGGTAGGCCTGATACCAGTCGGAGGTCCATTCCCAAACGTTTCCGATCATATCGTATGCGCCGTAGGGGCTTTTTCCATTTTCATAACTTCCCACCGGAAGGGTTTTTCCAATGAAACCCCCGATATTGGAGCGGTTTTGGTCAAAGGTGTTTCCCCAGGGGTAAATTCTTTCATCATTTCCTCTCGCTGCCTTTTCCCATTCTGCTTCATTCGGGAGCCGTTTACCCTTCCATTTACAATAGTCGCTTGCGTTCCGCCAACTGACGAAAACCACGGGATGGCGTTCCCGATCTGGGGGAGATCTTCTTCCACTCCAGTCTGCTGGAGGACGTTTGTTTGTTTTGGAGACGAACTGGCCGTACTCACCCTGTGTTACCTCATAACGATCAATATAATAAGGATCCAGGGTAACCTTGTGGGAAGGGTGTTCATCTGAAAACCAGGGTTTCACAATTCCTAACTCCAGTGCTTTCCCCTCGGTGTCTACTTCATGGGTTCCCATGATAAAAGGCCCACCGGGAACCCAGACCATGTCATGGGGCGTACTGGTGCACCCGGTCATAGTGAAATAAATCATCAAAAGAGTCGGGAAAAGTATGAGGACGGTAACCAAACGGACCATTTTTAATTTAGGCCCAGCTCCTTCCAAAGCTGGTCAACCCGTTTAACCACTTCTGGATCCATGGTAATTTTTTTACCCCATTCCCGAATGGTTTCGGGAGGGATTTTGGTGGTGGCATCAATTCCCATTTTGGACCCCAACTCTGGGAGAGGGGAGGCAAAATCAAGATAATCAATGGGGCTATGGTCAATCATGGTTACGTCCCGGACTGGATCCACCCGGGTGGCGATGGCCCATATAATATCTTCCCATTTCCTTACATCGATATCATCATCCACAATGATGATAAATTTCACATATAAAAATTGTTTTAAAAACCCCCAAAGTCCCATCATCATGCGTTTGGCGTGGCCGGGGTATTCTTTCTTAATGGAAATAATCGCAAAACGGTAGGAAACTCCTTCCATGGGAAGGTGAAAATCAACCACTTCTGGAAAATGTTGCCGAAGAAGGGGTAGAAATATAATATTGAGGGCAAGACCGGTCATGGCATCCTCTCGGGGAGGCCGACCGGTGGTGGTGGTCAAATAGTAAGGATTTCGGCGATGTGTAATACATTTGAGCCGGAAAACAGGAAAGGGTTCCACCGAATTATAATAACCGGTATGATCTCCATGGGGCCCTTCAGGGGCTTCTTCATCGGGATGAATTTCCCCTTCTAATATCATTTCACTGGTTGCCGGGACCTCTAAAGGAATCGTCCGGCAAGAAACCAATTCCACGGCTTTTTTTCGAAGTAGACCGGCAAAGTGGAATTCACTCATTCGTTCAGGAACCGGCGTGACGGCGGCCACCATCATTCCTGGATCGGTGCCAATGGCGACTGCCACGGGCATGGCTTTCCCCGCTTTTTTCCATGCTCGATAATGTTTGGCCCCTCCGTGATGTTTGAGCCACCGCATCAGTGTTCGATCTGGCCCTTCGACCTGCATTCGATAAATCCCGATGTTATAGGGGCCATCATCCGGAGGTTTGGTTATAACCAAAGACCATGTAATTTGGGGGGCTGCATCATCGGGCCAGCAGGTGAGAATCGGAAATTTGGAAAGATCAATATCCTTTCCTTCTAGGATGACTTCTTGACAGGGAGCTTTTTTTACTTTTTTGGGTGCTAAGGTGAATACCTGACCGTACAGAGGAAGTTTTTTAACGGCATCCACCAAACTTTTTGGAGGTTCCGGGTGCTGTAGAAAAGCTAGAAACTCTCCAATTTCCTTCAGGCCCTCCACTGTTGTGTCCAGCCCCCAGGCGATCCGCTCCAACGTCCCGAAGAGGTTTGCCACCACGGGAATAGAATGTCCTTTTACCTTTTCAAATAGGACCGCCGGACCCCCTTTTGCCAGCAGGCGATTGAGGACTTCGGTAATTTCTAAGCGGGGATCAATTTCGGATTTAATCCGCAAAAGCTGTCCTTTTTGCTCCAAAAATTTTAAAAAATCGCGAAGGTCTGAGTAAGGCATCAGGGGAATGCTCCGGTTTGCTGTTGATTCCAAAAATCCAAAAGGATGCCTATCAAAACCAAGGTCCCAATTCCAACGTGGGATTTAAAAAGGGTAAAGGCCAATGGGGATTCCGGGTTGGTTTTAATTTTGTAGACTTGATAAATAAAGCTCGGGGCGATCAAAAAGAGAAAAACGTAATAAACAAACGTCCGCTGGGTCAGGAGTCCAACCCAAAAGAGAAACAAAAAAGTAAGGGCAAAAAACGTTCCCAGTGCAACCCAGGTTTTTTCTCCAAAGAGAATCGCTGTGGATTTTATTCCGATCTTCTGATCATCATTTTTGTCGAGCAGTGCATAGATGGTGTCGTATCCCATGGTCCAACATAAAGTAGCCAAAAAAATAAAAATACAAGGCAGTTCAATGGAATTTCGTACCGCTGCCCAAGCCATCAGAGGACCCCAGGCGAAAGCAATTCCCAGAACCAACTGAGGATAATGGGTGATCCTTTTCGTGAATGGATAAATCATGGCTAAACCCAGGCCGACGAAACTAAGGAAGCGGGTCAGTGGGTTTAAAAAGAAAAGCAGGGAAGCAGAGAGGAGGAGGAAAACAAACAGAACCATAAGGGCTTCTTTTTGTGATATTCGTTGAGAGGCGAGAGGCCTTTCTTTGGTGCGAGCTACCCACCGGTCGATTTTCTGATCTGCCATGTCATTCACAACACATCCAGCGCTTCTCATCAGAAATGTTCCAACGGTGAAAACCAAAAGAAGTTTCATGGAGGGAACGCCCTCACTTGCCAGGATTAAAGCCCAAAGGGTTGGAAGAAGGAGAAGGAGGGTTCCATAGGATCGATCCAACCGAATTAACTCTGAAATGGTTTTCCAGTGGGGGTTAGAACTCACCAAAAATATCCTGCATTTTTAAAAGGTGTTGGGTTCAAAGGGTTCATTTTAATAAAGAGCCGTTTGGAGGATAGGGAGTTGTCTCTAAATGGGGTGAAAAAACCTCGATAATAAAAGCCTGAAGAACCTTTTCTATTTTTAAACGGTAACGTCGGGCCCAGAAAAGCTCTAAAGGGGGCTTTTCCAATGCCTGTGCGATTTCAGGACATAGAACCTGGCAGAAACTCATTTTATCCCGAATGACCGGGAAATGAAATTCGGATATGAGGGTTCCCAAAGATTTTTTACTTTCTTCCAGCCTATCATAAACGGTTTGGTTTAAATCTTCCATGGGAATAAAGGAGGTGGCAAAAACCAAGCGTTGGTTCAAAACCCGGAGCCAAACGGTTCGTTCAATGGCTGGTTTTCCAGGGTCCAGTTCAAGAAAATAGGCCTCTTCTTTTTCTAAGGGGGTCCTTTTATGGGAAATCATTTCCACGGTGACCGGATGAAGGGTTAAAATTTCAATTAACCGGGTGACCGTTCCATCCGATGTCAGGATCAGTCGGAATAAAGGGTTAAGGCCTTTTTTTTTGTCAAGGGTTAAAAGGCCCTTCAGGTCGGTCCAGGGAAAGGTAGGATGCATCGAAAAAGCCATGAACAAGAGATATTACTCAAATTAAAAAACACTGTCAAGAATACCTTTTTTGCCCTTATTTTAAAATTTGAATGAAGCAAAAAGTGCTTGACAACTAACCCCTTTATCCTTATATTACCCCCTTGTTTTCTAAAAAAGAGCCTTTTCTTTCGAAAGAAAGGGGTTGAAGTTTCCATCTGCCAATGGCTTTTCTTGTGATTCTTTCAAAAGAGACAAAACAAACCCGAAGCAAAATTGGTATTTGGAATTGAAAACAAAATTGTTTGGTTAAGATAACGAGAAAGAAAATGGAGGAGGAAAGAGAAATGAAGTTTTGGAAAGTTGGAATGTTAATGGCAATGCTCACTGTCTTCATAGCAACCAATAGCTTTGCAGTGGAAGCGGATATTAAAGATACCCGTGTCCCAGCCGATCAGTTGGCAGCTGCTAAAGCCATGAAAAATCCGTTCCCTGCCACCCCTGAGAATATCGCAAAGGGTAAGGAAATTTTCACAGGAAAAGGGACTTGCTTTACCTGTCATGGTAATGAGGGGAAGGGTGACGGCCCAGCCGGTGCGGCACTGGATCCCTCACCCCGAAATTTTTCCAATCCTGAATTCCATAAAATCAGGACCGAAGGAGAAATGCATTGGATTATTAAAAACGGAAGTGCGGGAACCGGTATGATTTCCTATGCACCCGCAATTATTACCGAGGATGAAGCGTGGCTCACCATTCTTTTTGAAAGGAGCCTCGGCGGCGGAAAGTAATTGATGAGATTTTGGGGCCGTATGAAGTCTTCCGCCCTTTATTTACTGTTTATGTGGGTGGCTCTTTCTTCGGCTCCACTATGGGGAGCCGAACGGGATCCCCTTCAGCCTCGGGTTTCTCACGATCAATTGGAGAAAGCCCAGGCAGTTAAAAACCCCTTTCCCCCAACCGCAGAAAACATCGCGAGGGGAAGCGTTTTATACCATGGAAAGGGAACCTGTTTTACCTGTCACGGAAAGGAAGGAAAAGGGGACGGTTTAGCCGCTCCCGGATTGGATCCTTCTCCTAGAAATTTCACCAATTCAGCTTTTCACGAGGCAAAAACCGATGGGGAGCTTTATTGGGTAATTAAAAACGGCAGTCCTGGTACAGCTATGATGCCGATGATTGGGTCGGTCATAAACGAAGAAGAAGGCTGGCTTGTTTTACTTTATGAAAGATCGTTGGGGCAACCAAAGGAGTGATTGCCCGTCTCGCCGGCGAGTGTCCGTCGGAAACTAACACAGCGATGTGAAATGTCATGACATTGATGTCGGCTCCAGGGAGGGATGTTATTTGGAGTTTTATGTTCGTTAAAAGTTGTTCTACCCCTGGGCAGTTCGGGAAGTGAAGGTAAACTGTGTTAAAGTCTCTTTAAAAAATGAAAGGAAGTAGAACATGAAAAAGCAGCGAATATTTCAAAATCCTAGAAGGTTCAAGTTCTTTGGTTTAGGAAAATTGATAGCGCAAGGGTCTAGAATCATGGTGCTGGCTGGTTTTCTGATGAGCCTAGGCCTCATAGACCCAGGAGCTTCTTTTGCACAAGATGGAGAAAAGTGGTTTGAGAATGTTCAGGTGGAAGGGTTTGTGGATGTGTATTACGGCTATAACTTTAACGATCCGGGTAGCGGGCCAGCAGGTAGGATGAATCAATTTAGAAACTTTGATTTCTATAATGATCAATTTGCGTTAAGCCTGGCGGAATTGGCGATTTCCAGGGCTCCTGAACCGGTAGGATTTCGAGTCGATTTGGACTATGGAACGACCACCGATTTTGTCCACTGTGGCTCCGTCAATTGTGATACAGCAGGGGACGCGGATACCGAAGAGCCTTTTAAAAATATTCAGCAGGCTTATGTGAGTTGGTCGCCGTCTTCCATGTGGGTCATCGATGCGGGAAAGTTTGTAACCCACATGGGTTATGAGGTGATCGAAAGCCAGGACAACTGGAACTACTCCAGAGGGTTTCTATTTTCATTCGCCATCCCCTTCTATCACTCCGGGATACGGGTCAGCCATGCCCATGAGAACTTCTGGATCAACGGCTATGTCTATAACGGCTGGAATAATGTGGTTGAGAACAATGCTGGCAAGACATTCGGCGCCACATTAGGGGTTACTCCAATTGAGGGACTTACGATTATCCAGAACTGGATTGGGGGAACTGAAGCCGTGGGTGACAAGCGGCATGTGCTGGACACGATCGTGACATATGCCCCCACGGATATGTTGTCCTTCGCGCTCAACTATGATTATGGTTGGTATACGTTTCCAACTGCGCCGGACGCCATTTGGACTGGAATTGCCGCCTATGCCAGATTCACGCCCACAGATGCCTCGGCCGTTGCGGCTCGTTTTGAATGGTATGATGACGATAAAGCCGGTACCACGGGTGCACTCCAGATTGCCAAGGAGGTTACCCTCACAGGCGAATACAAAGTCTCGGATGGTCTTTTAACACGGTTGGAATACCGTCGTGATTGGTCAACGGAAAGCGTCTTCGCCTCGGATACCGGATCGTCTGATAAAAGTCAGCAAGACACGGTCACCGTGGGAGTCGTCTACAGCTTTTAAGAATCCCAGGTATCACAATATGAAAGCCCGGCCAGATTCCAATTTTTGGCCGGGTTTTTTTTAGAAAGAAGGTGACTAGAAAATGTCTAGTTGGTTTAATTTCCTTTTCAGGGGGAAATAGAAGACAGTCCCACCATAAAATATTATTCCTGAAGAGTGGTTTTAGTCCATTCGGAAAAAAAATTGTATATCCCCTTAATTTTAAAATTAAATTCTTGACAACCCAAAAAAACGGTGTTATAGTCCCTCCGATTTTTTAGGAAAAAGTTTTCTCTTTTTATGGTGAATATTTCAACCATCAATTAGAATGAGGGGGTGATTGTATCGCAAGAAAATAACTTTAAGAATTAACCCTCAGAGACCGATAAAGTTGTATTAAGGAAATAGACTAAATCCACCATTAACTTGAGGAGGAGAACATGAGAAAGTGGATAGGACTTTCAATAGTAGCTGTCTTTCTTTTCTTAGATGTTCTGCCGTCATTGGCGGCAAATATTGAAGTGGACGGGGATTTTAGAGTCAGAGGGTTTTACACAGACAACCTCGTTGACCATTATGATAAAGGGACTAGTGGGACTACTGGTTGTGCGGCTAACTCTAATGCAAATTGTGATGATGAGGAAGCTTACAACAGTATGCGGTTTCTTTTAACCACAACAGTCACGGCGGGAATAGCAAAAGGTGTTGTTACTCTTGATTACACGAGTCAGGGTAATACAGGTAACTTACGTTTTGGGTCAGGCGGTAACGCTGGAACCCCTGTTGAGGGTGATGTGCCTTTTGGACCAGCCGATAACCGTTTTGCTTTGCTCCAAGCCTATATTGAAGCCGATTTGCAGGTTGCAAAGCTTTCGGCAGGTCGGAAACTAAACATCCTCGGACATAGCATCGTTTTTGATGATCCAGTGGATGGTATTTTTGTGGATGTTCCCTTAGGCCCGGCAACCCTCTCGGTTTCAAATTATAAAGTAATTGACAATACCAGTACGGGGGTTGCCATTGGAAATAGTGGGTTTGGTGCCGGATCTGATACGGACGTTTACGTTGGAAATGTGGCTTTTGACCCTACCCCTGAACTAAAAACAAATTTGTTTATCGGTTATATACAAGATCGTGCCCCTAATGCAGCTTATTTTGCTCCGGCTGGAACAGTTCCTTCTTTGGATTGGAATACCATTTTGGTGGGGTTAACCGCGGATGCCAATGTGGGGCCTCTCACAGTGGGTGGTGAAGTTGATTTCTTTAATGGAAGTGCCGACCTCATTGGGGGCGGGGACGTGGATGTGGAGGGTCTGAATGTTGAGCTCTTTGGCGCAATGGATGTTGGCCCTGCAAATGTGGGTCTAACCTTTTTGTACGCCTCCGGTGATGACCCAACTGATTCGGATGTCAACATCAATGGAATAGATGGGAATTACCCCACAGGGATCATCCTTACCAACGGGGGTGCACGATCACTGGCTCCCAAAGATGGAACCTGTTTAAGTGTAACTGGGGCAAGTTTAGGTGGGGTTCCTAATTGTATTGGTGGAGCTGGATTACTTGCAGTAAAAGGAACCGGAAGTATGAGCCCTATGGAAAGGTTAACTTTACAAGGAGATGTGATTTGGGCAAGATCTGCGGAGGATCGTTCAGCAACTATTAATGAAAAAGACGTGGGTGTAGAAATAGATGGAACCGCAAAAATTCAGTTAGATGAGAATTTAAGCTTTTTGGCGGGAATTGGTTACCTGATTGCGGGAGATTTTTGGAAAACCGCAGCTGGTGGCCCTTCTCCCGATGATAAAATTGTCGGTGTTCTTGAATTAAGTTTTGTTTTTTAGTGATTTGGTTCTCTTTGAGCCCCGGGATTTCTCCCGGGGCTTTTTTTTTCTCTATGGTTGGTCATTTTTGAATTAATCTGTTCATTGACAGGGTTTATTGAGGATCAGTAAGATAACCGGATCTATGAAAAAGGAAAGCCTTCAAGACACCATTAAACATTTTCCCAATAATCCCGGGGTTTACCTCATGAAGGATAGAAGGGGAAGTATCCTTTATATTGGAAAGGCCAAAGTTTTATCAGACCGGGTGGGTTCGTATTTCCAAAAAAGCGCAACCCTGACTCCAAAAACTCAATCCATGGTCAACCAGGTGTTTCATGTGGAATATATTGTTACGCAGAGCGAATTGGAAGCACTGATTCTTGAGAATAACCTCATCAAAAAACACCGGCCCCGTTATAACGTGGTTTTAAGGGACGATAAAAATTACCCTTATTTGAGGCTTCCCATCCAAGACGCTTTTCCCCGGTTAGAAGTGGTTCGCCGGATTCAAAATGACGGGGCCCTTTATTTTGGCCCCTTTGTACCCACCAATGCTCTTCGTGAAACACTTAAAGTCATCCATAAAACATTTCCCCTGGCAACCTGTGAGATTGAGATTGACGGCAAAGCCCCCAGAGCTTGTATAGAATTTGAAATAAAGCGGTGTTTGGCTCCTTGCACAGGGAATCAAAGTCAGACGGATTATTTCAAAATTGTCCATCAGGTCCGTCTTTTTCTGGAAGGGAAGAATAAAGAGTTGTTGAAATCTTTAAAGAAAAAAATGGTCCAAGAAGCACAGCTCCTGCATTTTGAAGAAGCCGCCCGTTTGAGGGACCGAGTTGCAAAAATTGAACGCATTCTTGAGAAACAACGGATTACATCCGTCCACCAAAGCAACCTTGATGTGATTGCGTTGGCAAGGGAAGGGAGCGCCGCAGATCTTCAGATCTTTTTTGTCCGAGGGGGATTATTGATCGGGCGTAAAGATTTCTTTTGGGAAGATGTGGGAGAGATGAAGGATCAGGAGATTTTCCGAACTGCTATTTCCCAGTTTTACCTTGGGGATCGTTTGATTCCTGAGAAAATTATTTTTCCAACACCCTTGGAGGAAGCCCCTCTGATGACGGAATGGTTAACATCACAACGAAAGGGGCCATTACGCCTGGTTTGGGCTCAAAGAGGGAAAGATTTGGAGTTGGTCCGGTTGGTCCAGGAAAATGCCTCTGTTGCACTTCGTGAAAAACTTCGGGGTTTAAAGAAAGGGATCAAAGAAAGTGAGACCCTTCAAAAACTTTTAGGGTTAAGGGTTATTCCTAACCGAATCGAAGGTTTTGATATTTCCAATTTGATGGGAGGGGATTCCGTGGGATCCATGGTGGTGTGGAAAGGGGGGTCAGAAAGGCCAAAAGAATATCGTCATTTTCGGATTAAAAGCGTCAAAGGGTCAAATGATTTTGCCATGCTTCAGGAGGTGCTTCATCGGCATTATTTAAAGGTGATAACAGAAGGAAAAGAAAAGCCTGATCTCATAATAATCGATGGAGGTAAAGGCCAGTTAAATGCAGGGTGCGAGATTTTGGAAACGCTAAGTCTTCAGGGAATTGAAGTTTTGGGGCTGGCAAAAGCAAAAGGAGAAAAAGAGGAAAGGGTTTTTCTCCCGGGTCAACCGGAAGCCATTCCCATGCCCCCTGACTCCCCCGCCACCCATCTTCTTCAAAGAATCCGGGATGAGGCCCATCGATTTGCAATTACCTACCATAGAAAGCTACGGAAAAAAACAGGCTTTGCATCATCCCTTGATTTTATAAGCGGAGTGGGACCTGTCCGAAAAAGGTTACTATTAAAATATTTTGGGAGCCTGGAACGGATGAGAGAAGCCCCCTTGGAGGAGCTTCAAAAAGTACCGGGTATTTCCCCAAATTTGGCGGAACAAGTGTTTAGTGAATTACATGGGGAAAAATAAAAAGGACCTTGCCTATTTTCAATTATCCCCGTTTGGAAACGAATAGAGGATCCCTAAAACATATATGGACCCATCCCGTTTCGCAAGGATGTTTTTCAATTGAGGCAAACAAGGAACAGATTGCTTACATATATCCGGCCTGTGAGTGGAAATCTGATTAGTTTCCTGGCCCCGATGGAATCCGCGCACTCTCTCCTCATCAGAGATTTGGCCTTTGTTGGCCGCTGTTCTTGTCAGGTTCTGAGAGTACCGGTCTGACCTGTCTT
>DASWJH010000013.1 GCA_036397255.1 Nitrospiria bacterium | reverse complement strand
AATGACGAACTGGATTTTGCAGGAACCTCTAATACTTCAAAGGCTTCAACCACAGAATGACTTTGACTTGACCCTTGCCCTGTATGGACCTTAAACACTTTTTAACAATTTTTACCCACTCGATTACACGAAGACCCAATTTTTTAAGAAGAAAAGCCAACAGATGAAAGCAAAAGGAGCTAGAGAGGATAGCGGTCTTGTTTATTCCACTGAGCATGGGAAAATGTGTCCCGCTTGCAGCAAACCAAAGAGCTTATGTGTGTGTGGTCGGGGTAGGTCAACCGCTAAAGGAGATGGGGTTGTTCGGGTGGGAAGGGAAACTAAAGGACGTAAGGGAAAAGGTGTGACCATTATTACGGGGGTACCCCTTGCTTATTCTGAGCTTATAAATCTTGGAAAACAGCTAAAGAAAAAGTGTGGTTCTGGAGGGACGGTCAAAGAAGGTGTCATTGAGATTCAGGGCGATCACCGTGATCGGTTGGTGGATGAGCTTAAGAAACAGGGTTGGACCGTAAAACGCTCTGGGGGTTAAACCCTTGGGCACTCGAAAGGGACCCGTTTAGCAGAACATAGGATTTACTTTTTTTAAGATCACATCAAACGTGAAAAGATACCCTTTGTTTTTATAATTAATATTACATGCCTTAAAAAAATTAGTAAATTCTAATTACTTCAGCATTTCTTCCCCTTTAAACTTTAAAAAAAAACTTGACATAAAAAGGTCTAAAAAAATATGATAGGGCTTTATTTTTTTAAATAAGAATAAAAAGACTCTTAAAAATTGGAAATTGGTTGATAAATTGAAAAAAATAACTTTGAACTTAAAACAAACCGCTCTTTGCTTAACCGGCGTTTTTCTTTTTCTTTCGGGACCAATAAATTTCGAATGGGTGGAGAACCCCTTGACCGCTGGGAAACCAACACGCCTTGCTTCACAGCATTTATCTAATTTTTGTAATGGCACGTGTTCTTCCGCAACCTTTGTTCATTCCTCAGGTCAAACCCTGATCCCAGTTTTATTCCCAAGTTTTGAACCACAGGCCATTTTTACAGGAAACCGCACTGGTCAAACCGATCATTTTTGGTTTTTTATTAGACCCCCTCCTTTCTTCCTTATCATTTGAATTCAATTTCTACCCCTTAATTTGAAACTCATTGGTGGTTAGAGTTCCCGAGCCCAACCGAAATGGTATTCGGGTCCACTCAGACCAAGAGGGTTTCATTAGAGAGTCCATTATTGAATTCATCTCCTGGGTTTTACCAAATTCAAGGGGGTGTAATTTTTTCGACAGAGCTTTTTATTTTTTTTCGGCCTGTTTTTTTTAAATGATAAAGGAGAAATAATGTATTTATGCCATCAATGTGGAAAAGAAGTCCCGGTGACTTTATATGATCAACGGACATCTTATCAGGATGTATGTGAACAATGCTTCATTGAACTACAGAAAGAATATTCCAATGCCAATGAGGGTTGAAAATTAAGGAAAAGGATTGTTCTTTTTTTTTTGGGAAAAAGTATTTAACCTTTCAAGGTGTTTTAGGCAATCTAAAGGAGGTGTATGATGAAGAAACAATTGTTCCTATTTGCTCTGTTCGCTTTCTTGGTCTTCTCAGGGGGACAGCTTGGATTTGCGGGGTCAGAGAAATCATCCATGAGTAAAGGGGTCCATGAAATGGCTGATATTATGATTCACTTAAACCATAGTCCAAGTTCTTCTGAAAAAGCCACGCTTGAAAAAATGATTAAAGATAAATCTGCTTCAAATTGGGAGCGGACCTTGGCGAATGTCATGCTTAACCTAAACCATAAGCCCTCTTCATCAGATAAAAAGAAGCTGACCGAAATTATGGAAGATAAATCGGCCCCACCTGCTGTTCGGGAATTGGCCGCTATTATTTATGATTTGAACCATAAACCGACGGAAGATGATAAAGAAAAATTAGGAAAGATGTTGAAATGATTTTGTTGCCGTTGGTAAAAATACCGGGGAAGAAAGTAATAGGTCTCTTAAAAAAATGGTTAGGAACAGGAGCCGTTTGTAAGCAGAAGTGAACGCCATGTCAGAGATTATCTATTATGTGGCCACTAGCCTCGACGGGTTTATTGCGACCCCTGATGGTGGTGTTCGATGGCTATCCCCCTTTGAAAATACTGGAGAAGACTACGGATACCAGCGCTTTTATGGATCCGTTGATGGGCTTGTTATGGGAAGCAAAACCTATGAACAGGTTCTGGCGATTGGTGAATGGCCTTATCCCCATAAACCCTGTTGGGTGTTTTCCAAACGCAGCTTCAAAACACAAGAGCCAGAGGTCACTATTTTTTCAGGTGAACCTTGTGATTTTAAGGAGGAAATTATAAAACATGGGCTACTGCGGGTATGGTTAGTGGGGGGTGGAAAATTAGCCTCTTCTTTCAGAGCGGAAAGACTCATCACAGAATATATTATTTCGATCATTCCTATCTTTCTTTGCGGGGGGATCTCCCTCTTTGCCCCAAAAGGCTCATTGGAAAAAATAAAAATGGTTGACCCTAAATTTTACCCAAATGGAATTGTTCAACTCCGATATATAAAAGAAGACGGTTTATGAACCATTCATTGAGGTTAGCCCGCTGGTACCGGACTCCCGTAATTCCTGGTGTTAAATTCTCCGCTTTTTTATTTCTGTTGGTTTTTCCTTGAGATTTTAGTGACCTCCTTATACCGAAAACAGTTGATCGTGTGATCATTGACCATCCCTACGGCCTGCATGTGGGCATAAACAACAGTTGATCCCATAAATTTAAAGCCTCTTTTTTTGAGGTCCATGCTGAAAGCGTCAGATTCTTTGGTTGTTGCGGGAACCTGCTTTAGGTTTTTCCATCGGTTCTGAATGGGTTGTTTATCCACAAATTCCCAACTGTAATTGGAAAAACTTCCAAATTCTTCTTGAATATTCAAAAATTGTCTTGAATTATTAATGGCAGCCTCAATTTTTAACCTGTTCCGTATAATCCCAGCATTGGCCATTAATTCATCAAACTGTTTCTTGCTGTATTGTGCAACTTTTTTGGGGTTAAAATGGCTAAACGATTTTGTAAAGTTTCTCCTTTTTTTTAAGATCGTCAACCAACTTAAACCTGCCTGAAAAGATTCGAGAATCAGAAATTCAAACAGTTTCCGATCATCAAAAACGGGTACGCCCCATTCCTGATCATGATATTCGATATAAAGCGGATCTTCCGTTACCCAGCCGCAGCGGTGATTCATCTTTTTTCCACTTTAAAGAAATGATAGGGTCTATTTTTGAATTATGTTCTATAACATGGGTGGGTTTTCATAATCAATGCTTATATAAGCAGAACCTTTTTTAAATGGTTTGTCCATTGGAATGTCTTTACATACCCATTGAGGGATATAGTTGAGCAGGGCAAAAATTAACTTTTAAAAATGAGGATTTAGAATTTTTTTTTATAAAAAATCTAATCAAAATTAAAACAGATGACCTTTCTATGTCCCGCGACCTTTTGAGCAACTCCAATGGTTCAAAATAAGCAACTGACACCGGTTTTTCGGATACTGCGAAGAATAATGCTTCCCTACAAGAGGGTATTAGACTGCAAAGAAGATGGGCCAGGGAATATCTATTTGGATACTTTTCATATCTTGGAGAATAAGAAACCCCTCTTTTTTGGGGCAGTTCAAACCCGAAAAAGTTATGTCAGTTTTCATCTCATGCCTGTTTATGTAGATCCCAGGATTCTAAAAATAATATCAGACTCACTTCGGAAGCGGATGCATGGAAAGTATTGCTTCAACTTCAAAACCATTGCTTCAACTTCAAAACCATTGATCGGGTCCTTTTTAAGGAACTTAAAAATCTTACGAAAATGGGTTATCACTTTTATAAAAAACAGAAATATGTTAAAAAGAATTAATTTTTCGGGAATAGGTTTCGTAAGGCGTCCCTTGCCAGGATTTCCCATTTGGTCTGTTCGGAAAAAGGTATTTCAAACCACCCTGACATGGGAGCTTTATTTTTAAAAGGGTTGAGTAGACTATATTTTTTGATTTTAAATGAATTCGGATCAAAACCCTTCCCCAGTCTGAATACCATTTGCTTTTTGTGATAAAATGCAAACACTTTGTCTTTGTATTTGATCCCGGGGGAAGACATCATTTTGCCAGGGCGGACAGAACGGTTCTCCTTTTCAAGTTTTTTGGAAATTTTTAGAAATAGTTTTTCTTCTTTCTCCATAAACCCGGACCCTTTTTAAACCAATATTGCCTTTAAGGATAACAGGTAATTGAAAAGGAAGGAAGTTAAAAACTGTTTAATTAAACCGACCTTTTTTTACAAATGAACGGGTTGAAAATGAAATAGGAGTAACCGATTTCCGAAAGGAAGCAAGAACTATGAAGAAAAAATAAAAAAGAGATGAAAAAAGAAAAATACGTATTTGCGGATACAACCGAGAAACAAGAATGGGAAAGGTTGCGCCTCATTGAACGGGAGTTTGACCCTAAAACATTTCACCTCCTCCATCAGCTAGGGATACAATCTGGCATGGAATGCCTCGAGTTAGGTCCCGGGGCAGGTTCCGTCATGAACTGGATGCTGGAAAAAGTCGGTCCTAAAGGGCAGGTTACCGCGATTGATTTGGACATCCGGTTTGCGGCCCAAACAAAAGCATCCAATTTAACTATTCAAAAAATGAACATCTTGGATTCGAAACTTAAACCAGAAAGTTTTGATATGATCCATGGGAGGTATGTGGTGATGCATATCCCTGAATATCAGAGGGCCCTTTCCATTTTGAATCATTCACTAAAACCTGGAGGTTGGATTTTATTGGAGGAACCTGATTTCGGAATAGCCTTTCCTTCAAATTTTGAGGATGATTGGGGAAGAACGTTTACCCGAATATCGGAAGCTATTAAGGAATTATATCAATCGATGGGGATCCAATGGCGAATGGGCCGAAAGGTACCATCTCTTTTTC
Source organism: Nitrospiria bacterium (assembly GCA_036397255.1). Taxonomy (NCBI): domain Bacteria; kingdom Pseudomonadati; phylum Nitrospirota; class Nitrospiria; species Nitrospiria bacterium. Next base: position 31,180 of record DASWJH010000013.1, on the reverse strand, counting down.
AAAACCACGGTCTTCAGAATTTGGGTACGGATGTTTCTGCTTTTATGTCCAAAGGTGGATCCGGGGTTTCTCAAATCATGAAAAGATCCGTTGAGTATTTGAGAGAACCTTTATTAAAAACGGGAAAAACCCTTTCCAAGGATGTGGACCTTTATATAAAACTTTGTGATGAACTCTCTTTCTGGGCAACCTATTATGCAACTTTTTCCACCTGGGGAAAAAAGAAATGAAAGTCAAAATAAGTCAATCTACCATTGAGTGTGTTGAAGGGGATATTACCCAGCAGAATACCGATGCCATTGTCAATGCGGCGAATACAACCCTCCTGGGGGGTGGGGGAGTGGATGGTGCGATTCATCGTGTGGGAGGTCCAAAAATTTTGGAGGAATGCAAAAAAATAGGGGGCTGTCCTACAGGTGAAGCCCGGATAACCACGGGAGGAAGGTTAAAAGTCCAATATGTGATTCATACCGTGGGCCCGTTTTATAAGGATGGTAAAGGAAAGGAAGCAGAGTTTTTGGCGAGTGCCTATCGGAACTCCTTAAAACTTGCCTCGCAGCATCAAATTAAAACCATTTCTTTTCCTTCTATTAGCACAGGGGCCTATGGATACCCATTAGAGTTGGCAGCCCAATTGGCTTTGAAAACGGTCATAGAATATATAAAGGAACACCCAGAAATTGAACAGGTCCGTTTTGTTCTGTTCGGGGAAAGAGCCTTCAAAGCCTATTCGGATGCCTTACAGGTGCTGATATCAAAAAATTCAGGAAATTGAATGGGAGTAGCTGCATCTACCAGAAAGGTGAAAAAAAAGTCGGTTTATCCGCTTTAGGAATTGAAGCTCCTCTTTTTTTGGACCTTGTATCGGATGGGGTTTTCGCGTTTGTTTGAGCCATAGTCTTTTTTTTGGCTGGTGCCTTTTGTTTTTTGGCTGGAGCTGGAAATAAAAGTTCAGTAAACACTAACCTTTCTCCTTCCAACCAATCCTCGAGTTCGTGGCCCGGGATATTTCCTTTTAGCTCATAGACCTCATACGCTTTTTTGGTTATTTTTTCTCGAACGATTTGAACAACGTCTAATTGGCCATTCATGGCATCCTCCTTTTTTTAGAATTGACCAGTTGATATATTATATTAAACCAAAAAATTGTCAACGGTTATCAGATAGGAGGAGATAAAACGTTAATTTTTCCCCCGGATTATTATTTTAAGGTTGGGATCTTAACCAGAACGAAAAACCCCCCCCCATTTTTTGGATTTTCCAAACTTTATACTTCCGGAATATTGGTCCACAATATCCTGCACAATTCCCACACCCAGTCCGTGGCCCCCGGGTTCCTCCCGATCCTGATTTTCAAGCTTATTATAAAATAGGAACATTAAATGAACATGAATGGGGGTTTTTAAAAAAAAGAAAACAAAACAAAGAAGGAAAAAACTTAACTGGTGTGGGTTTTATAAATACCTTGAAAAAATTAAGGCCGTCACGTCATTCCCGCTGGGGGGTAATTGCCGAAATGACAGCCTAAAATTTCAAGTTATTTGTGGGGCGCTACAGTGGGAAGGGGTAATAAAATCTTTGAAGCCCTAAATTTCAGACAAATAGCCCCCCTCCTTTTGCCATGAGGTGGGGCAAATTTCCACAAATTCGGTTTTTTTTTGAAAATCAGATCCCCGTTTGAATCATTAAATTTTAATTATTTTAAATAGTTATAAGATTTATGGGGACAAGGGCATGTTAATTGAATATTGATTTTTAATAGAGAAAAAGCCATGGTTTTTTAAAGGATGCTTAGGCATAAAGGAGGTTTAAAATGAGACGTGTGGAGTATCTTTCAACACAGCGGGAGTTTAAGACCCTCCCCGCAGATGTGTTAATGGAATGGAACGTGGTGACGATTCAGCCCACCGATAGTTGCAGGTATGCGGCTTCGCAATTGACAAAGGGCGGTTTTGGCAGCCTTCCTGTAGTGGATGATCAAAATCGGTTGTTAGGAATTATTAGCGAATATGACTTGCTCGACTTGCTTAGGGAAGAGCGAAATTTGGCTGATGTTCTGGTTTCTGAAGTGATGTCAAAAGACGTCCAGGTGGTTCAGTATGATACACCTGCAAAAGAAATCTGTGACATTCTCCAAAACAAACACCTGATTCGTGTTCCGGTGGTTCATAATGGCCATCTGGTGGGAATTGTTGCGCGGAGAGATGTTTTGCTGGGTTACATTAAATCCACTGCCAAATACTGGCCATAATTTTTTCCTCCTCAGTGATCCTGCAATTTATTCATTTGCTTGCTGCGATAATCTGGACGGGAAGCATGATCTTTTTTTCTTTTGTTCTGATGCCCGCTGTCCGTGAAGGGCTTTCTCCATCTAATCGACCAAACCTGGTCCGAGCAGTTGGAAAACGGTACCGAGTTGTGGGCTGGGCAGGTGTAGGAATTTTGTTGGTGACAGTAACTGTATTTGCGGGCAGTGTCGAACCAGCCTAAAGGACTGAATGGAGGAAATACAAAATCAAGAATAAGACCGTTTTCGATGCATTAAATCATCCTTTTCACCCTCAAAAAGGCTTTTATAACAGTGTGAGGGGTGACAACCGTTCTTCATAACCTCCCTTTTAGCCTCAAAAAACACCTTCTAAGCCGCCAATACCCGCTATTATTTACTCTTCCTATAAATATTTCAGTCTCTTACTATCTATTATCCTCAACCCTAAGGCCGCAGCGAGGATCATCCAGCTTTTAGGTTTTTTTTTGTTTGGTGGGTTTGATTTGCTCCGATTCTAGGATCCGCTTCGCCACCTCCTTCCCTTTTCCAGACGCGTTGCGCCATAGCTTGATAACCTTCCTTTCCTCAAGCGTTAATTTAAACCCGTATATTACCTCGCTTTCCTTTACTAAGGACGCGATGTCCGGGTCGTCGCCGGTCAGCAGGAAATCAACCGTTACCCCAAGTCCCTGAGCTATTTTGTAAAGGTTTTCAGCATCCGGCAGACTTCTTCTTTTAAAATATCCTAATAGAACCCCTGATGGAATATTTAAAGATTCTGAAGCCGCCTTTAATGAACCCCAACCAACCCCAAAAGCCGCTTTCACCAACCGCTCGATCCGGTTAATGACCCTCTCCCGATCCAGATCCATAAATATTAGCAATACCTAAATTTTGTATTGACAATTATTAGTAAATGATTATAATCTTCATTGTCCCTTTAAGGACAACCTACCATATATGAAATTTAAAAATCAAAAGGCAATTTACGCGTGGCGGAAGGCCCTTATTTACGAGAAGGGGTACCTGAGCCTGAAGTATGACCTCAAGCTGGCGGTGGAAAAGCAGCTCAATGAGCCGGTTGACTATAACTTGATGGGAAAGGTGCTAAGGGGGGAGCGAGGGCCGGGGCCTTCGGCGCGGAAGATCCGCTGGGCCATTTCCCGGCTTTTAGGAAAGCCGGAGGGGCATTTGTGGCCGGGGAGGTAGTTGGGGACAGATGACAGCGGCGTAAGCGGCTGCCATGAAGCATGTCCGACATTGCGTGGTCAGATCCCATGCCGGGCCAGCGAACGAACCAGCAGGCCGTAGCTATCCGGCGAACGCCAACCAGCACGGTCATGCAACGCCGGTGGTTATTCATGGGAGAGCTGATCGAATACACCGAAAAGCATTATACAAGGGGTTACCAGATGAGTTACCTAGTCTCTAAAACAAGGAGGTCAAAAAAAATGGAGTTCCATTCAAATCTATTCCTGGGTTATACAATCGAAGTGGATGCAACAGGTCAAAATTTTGCTATTCGGAATGAGAACCAAGAAATCCTCCGAATCATCTCAGTCGATGAACTTCTGGCTACGTTCGTAGCCCCTCTCATCCATCCCGACCTAAGACGCAGTGAGACTCGGGTAAACGCGGCCCTACAGCTGAAGTTTACCTATGGAAAGGGGACCACATTTGAAGGGATTAGTGGCACAATCGGAGGTGGTGGACTTTTCATTGAGTCGCGATCTCCCTATCCTATTGGGAGTCTCCTTGATCTTGAAATTAAACTGCCTTATAGGCCAACTGAACCAGTATACGCTTCAGGTAAGGTGGTCTGGAACCGGACCAAGATGGAACGTACCATTTTTTTTCCTGGAATGGGAATTGAATTCAAAAGAATTTCACCTGAAGATAAAAAACGTATACTCGAATTTGTTCATATTTTCACGAAGAAATCTTAAAAGATGAGAAAAATTCACCAAGTAATGCATCGATCTATCCTTATCGCTGAAGACGATATTAATCTAGCACATACGTTGGGTGAAGCAATTGACACAGTTTCCGATCAGATAAACCTCCGGGCGATCGTGATCTATCCGGTACCTTCGTTGGATGAGGCAATTCAAGTCATTTGCCGATGGAGAATCGATCTGATGATCGTAGATGAGAAATTACGGGGTAATTTGACTGGATTGGATCTGATCAAACTGCTCAATAATACATCGCTCCATATGGCAAAGGTCCTTATTACAGGAGACACGGGCACGACCAATTACTGCCTCTATTCAAAAGATCACCACATTGACGCGATAGTAGAAAAACCTTTGAAAATCCGAAAACTAAAAAAGATTTTGCGGACAGTGATGACAAAGAACGTTCAGATTGGGAAGGTTTGACACAGCCGGGGAGGATTCGCCGCAAACCCTTTTGCCTTGTTACCATGATCAAGGCCATAAAAGAAAATTTTCAAATCCAAAAAATTCCGCTTTCTAGAGTTTTAATTTCAAGCTTTAATTAAATAGAGAATGTCATTTTTAAAAAAGACCCTCTAATAGTTAGCAGATACGCGGTAATTGCTCACCGCTGAGCATTTCAACCAACCGGGTGGTTCCCACTGAGCTTTTCAATTTAACCAAGGGTTCTGATTTTTCTTCAACCCATCCAATGATCGAAGCTCCTTTCCCCAATGGGTGTGACCGCATAACGGCAAGCGCGCGTTCGGCATCCCGGGGAGGAACAAAAGCCACAAAACGGCCCTCGTTGGCAACGTAAAGAGGGTCAAACCCTAAAATCTCACATGCCCCTTTTACATCTTCACGAAAGGGAATTTTCTTCTCATCCGTCATTATTCCACGGTGTGCAACACGGGAGATTTCATTGAGGGCGCTCGCCAGTCCCCCACGGGTTAAATCCCTCATACAGTGAATTTCCACATCATGAGAAAGAAGGTCTAATACCATTGGGGAGAGTGGGGCGGAGTCGGATTCAATGGAGGTTTCAAACTCTAATCCTTCCCGAATCGCCATGATGGCAATGCCATGTCGTCCAATGTCCCCGCTTAGGAGGATTAAATCGCCGGGTTGAACCTGGGAGGGGCCTATGGTTTGGCCGTGCTCAATGAGTCCTATTCCTGAGGTATTAATAAACAGTTGGTCCCCTTTTCCTTTGTCTACGACTTTGGTATCCCCAGTGACGATTTGAATACCGGTTTTCTTTCCTGCTTCACGAATGGATTGAACCACTTTCCAGAGGGTTTGCATGTCTAACCCTTCTTCGATTATTAAACCCAGGCTTAAAAACATCGGCCGCGCTCCGCTCATGGCCAAGTCATTGACCGTTCCGTAAACCGAAAGTGACCCGATGTCTCCACCTGGAAAGAAAAGAGGATTGACCACATAGGAATCGGTGGTAAAGGCAACATTTATTCCCTTAAGGGGAAGAACGGCGGAATCATGCCGTTGGGTTATAAATTCGTTTTTAAACCCGGGTAGAAACATTTTTTCGATCAGTTGATGGGTGAGTATTCCGCCACCCCCATGGGCCAAGAGCAGATTGGGGTAGTCGGATACGGGTAGGGGGCAGTTGATGGAAAAAGGTTGTGGGGATTTCATTCCTAAAACTCCTCTGTTTTTGAATAAACCATTTTATCTTAATTCAGTTAAAATACACCGAGGCTTTTCGCGTCATTCCCGCGGAAGCGGGAAACCAGGAGAAAGATTTATCCCCCACCTTACCCCCCTCAAAGGGGGAGAGATTAAGGGAGAGGGGTTTTTAGATACTCTACGCTCTGGACGCGAGGAACTTCATTCTTCCGGTATTTATAATATGCGGCACACGCGCCTTCGGAAGAAACCATGGTTGCACCCAAAGGATGCTCCGGAGTACAGCTTTTCCCAAAGCAAGAACATTCAGGGGGTTTTTTGATCCCCTGTAAAATTAATCCGCTGATACATTCAGTGGGTTCTTCCAGATGAAATCCTTCAACCTGAAACCGTTTTTCGGCATCGAAGCTCTCAAAGGGCTCCTGAAAACCAAGACCACTTTTTGGGATCTGCCCGACTCCCCGCCATTTTCTTGAAACCACTTTGAAGACCTCCTGAAGAATTTTTTGGGCCGGGCGGTTTCCCTTCCGCTGAACCGAACGGGTATATTGGTTTTCAGTGTGAGCGCGGGCTTCCTCCAACTGCTTAACGCACATGTATACCCCTTGGAGAATATCCAGGGGTTCAAAACCTGTAACGACGATAGGAACGTTGTATTTGTTTGAAATCGGTTCATATTCTTCATAACCCATAATTGTACAGACATGCCCAGCCGCTAAGAAACCTTGCACCCGGTTGTTGGGAGAGGACAGGATGGACTCCATTGCAGGGGGAACGTTGACATGGGAAACTAAAAGAGAAAAATTAAGAATGCTTTTTTGTTTTGCCTGATAGACGGCCATGGCCGTGGCCGGGGCAGTGGTTTCAAAACCGACGGCAAAAAAAACAACCTGTTTTTGGGGAAATTTCTCGGCAAGTGATAAGGCGTCTAAGGGGGAGTAGACCACTCTCACCTCTGCCCCTTTTGCCTTTGCGGAGAAGAGGTCTCCTTTTGCCCCGGGAACTCGAAGCATATCCCCAAAAGAACAAAGAACCACATCGGGCATTAAGGAAATCCGGATGGCTTTTTCGATGAGTTCAACTGGAGTGACACACACAGGACAGCCCGGACCATGGACCAATTCCAAAGAGGGTGGTAGGAGTTCATCAATTCCGAATTTAACAATGGTGTGGGTTTGTCCTCCGCAAACCTCCATGATGGTCCAGGGTTTTGTCGTGATGGTCCTAATCCGCTGCGCATATTGTTGGACTTCTTTTTCGTTCCTATATTCATCAAGGAATTTCATTTGTTTTTTCTCTTAATTTTTTAATCCCCCTTCATCCACCTTTGCTAAAGGGGGAGAGCACTATAATTCCCCTCTTTGGAAAAGAGTGGTTAGGGGAGATTTAAGGATTATAGGATCTTCCTTAGCCCCTTTTCTAAAGAGTAGGATTGAAGCAAAAGGTCTATGGTTTCGGGTTATCGGAATCTAATTCTTGAATTTCTCCCATTTGATCGAGATAATCAAATACCCTGCTCGCTTCCTGTTCATTTATTTTGCTTATCGAAAAACCGGCATGGACAATCACATAATCGCCAACGGATGCTTCAGGGGTATAGGCCAAATTGATCTCTTTGAGAATCCCTCCGAAACTGACCTTTCCCGTCCGCGTCAACGGTCCATCGTCAAGAATGTTGATGATTTTCCCGGGGATTCCAAGGCACATTTTTTTCTATCTTTCACCCGTTTTTCTTGAAGCTGCTATGATTTGGCCTAAAGAAATTCCCCCATCATTGGGGGGGACTTGTTGGTTCCAATAAGGGATTAATCCCTCTTGGGTCAGACGGGCGGTGGCTTTTTCGGTAAGGGTTTTGTTTTGAAAACACCCCCCCGTCAAAATGACTCTTTTCTCACCGACTTGCTTCGTAACCTGAATAATGATCTCAACCAGGGTATTATGAAATTTGGAAGAAATAGTCCCTTTTGATTTCCGTGATGAAATCTCTTTTAGGATCTTTGAAACCATAGGCCCCCAGTCTACAATTAAAATACCGTCATTTTTCGTTTTCCCTACATTGATTTGAAAGGGGTAGCTCTCCATGCATTGGGCGTTTTCACTGGCAACCTCCAGTTCCATGGCCGCTTGGCCTTCATAAGAGGTTTTATTCCGAATTCCAATGATAGCCGCAATGGCATCGAATAGGCGCCCTACGCTGCAGGTATAAGGGGAATTCAATTTTTGAGAAAGCATTTTTTGAAAAACTTTTAGTTCGGAGGGTAAAAAGGATTTTAGAAATGGACTGTCCGTATTTTCGAAAAGGGATGTTCCGAAGACCTCATAGAGCAGACCGAGAGCCGATCTTCTGGGTTCTCTAATGGCTTTTTCACCACCGGGCAGTGGAAAATTTCTAAAATGAGCGACACGGGAAAAAGAGTTTTCATGGATCTGCAGGAACTCTCCCCCCCAGATTGTTCCATCTAACCCAAAGCCGGTTCCATCCCAAGACACTCCCAGGAGGGGACTTTCCAGTTGATGTTCTGCCATGCAGGAGAGAACATGGGCATAATGATGCTGAACGGATTCATTGGGCAATTCTGTTTCTTGTGCATATTGGGTTGATGTGTAATTAGGGTGGGCATCGCTCACGATTTTTTCAGGGATAATATTGAACAGGCGTTTAAAATCCGAAATGGTTTTGCGAAAGGAATGAAATGAAAGTGCGCTGTTTAAATCTCCGATGTGTTGGCTGATGAAAACCTGGTTTCCTGATGAGAGGGCAATGGTGTTTTTTAAATGGGCACCAACGGATAAGGTAGGGGAAATAATTTTATTGAGGCCAATGGGAACCGGTGTATATCCCCGCGCCCTTCGAAGGATCATAAGACGATTATTTACAAAGCGGACCAAGGAGTCATCCAGTTGCCTTGCAATGGGACGGTTGTGAACCAAAAAAAGATCGGCGATGGGATTCAATCTTTTAATGGTTTCATGCTCATCAATGCATAAAGGTTCATCTGAAAGATTTCCGCTGGTGGCAACCACAGGGAGACCGAGCTCCTTTAGAAAGAGATGGTGGAGGGGGGTATAGGGAAGCATGATCCCTAAGGTGGTTAATCCCGGGGCAACGGATGGTGCCACAGGGGATGATTTAAGGGGCTCCCGGTATTGAAGCAGGACAATGGGACTTTCCGGAGATTGTAATATTTTTTTTTCCTCTTCGGAAACCTCGCAAAGGATCTTAACCCAACCCAAATCCGGGGCCATGATTGCAAAGGGTTTTTCAGGGCGGTTTTTCTTGCGCCGTAACCGGTGAAGCGACTTTTCAAGGGTCGCATTGGCGATCAGATGAAATCCTCCCAATCCCTTTAATGCCACTATTTTTCCCTTTCTGATGGCTTTCGTTGCTTGCAGAAGGGCTGGGTGGAATTCATTGATTTTTTTACCTTCTTGGTCCCATAGTTCAAGGTGGGGACCGCATTCCCGGCATGAAATGGTTTGTGCGTGAAAGCGCCGGTCTTTAGGATTTTCATATTCCCGTTCACAATTTTTGCACATTTTAAAAATTTTCATGGTTGTTTTTTCCCTGTCAAAGGGAGTTCCTTCGATAATCGAAAATCGAGGTCCGCAAAGGGAGCAGGTGGTAAAAGGGAATTGATAACGACGGTCATTGGGGTTAAACATTTCCTCAAGACATTCCCTGCAAACTGCAATATCGGGGAGAATTCCTGATGTGCTTTGGCCCTTTTTGCTGGGAAGGATGGTAAAATTTTTGTACCCCCTGGGGGCCAGAAGGGTCATTTCCATTTTTTCCAACGTGGAATGGGCAGGTTGGTTTTCAGAAAAATGATCAATAAAGGAGTTCAATTGGGGGAGGGGGCCTTCTATTTCAATCAAAAGCCCTTCCGATGTATTGCAGACCCAACCGGATAGCCCCAAGCGGGATGCTTTGCGGTGGATAAAGGGGCGAAACCCCATTCCCTGAACTGTCCCTTTTAAAGAAAGCCGGAAGCGCTTGATCTGATTAGTCTTTCCAATTAATTCGTTCATAAATTTCTGCTTCACTTTTTTGAATGATCGCAGGTAAGGCCTCTTGCACTTCAGGGGAGAGTCCCACACCCGTCTCAAAATTTTTTCCTTCGATACCATATACGACGAAATGGGTTGGAAGCTGTTCCAACGCCCGTGATAATTCAATGGCCTCAAAAATACTGAAACCGTGGGTGGAGAATTTGAGAAATCTAGGGGTGAGGGATTGTTGTTGAATATCCACCCGATGAATGGTCCCGGCTTTTTTAGCGGGTTGAATGGCATCAAAGAGAAAAACGCTATGGCTTCCCTTCCAGGCCTCCAGGAGGGCGGTTCCCTCACCGGTTTGCTCCTTAGTGATCACAAAGGGAATTCTTTTATTTCTGAAAGCCCGAACAATTTCGAGGCCGATTCCATCATCATGTTGAAATTCGTTCCCGACCCCGATGAGTAGGGTTTTTGAACTGATTTTTTGTTTTGGCTGGATCATGGCACAGAAAATTTTGCTCCCATTTCTTAGGGGTCCTATATCAAGAAGGGGTCATGGTAGATGATCGATGTTCAGTTTAAGAAAGTGGGTTGAACACGAAATACACGGATCATAATTTCGAATGGATTGCTCGCATTGGTAGGTGAGTTTTTCTTTTGAGAGATGAAAATTTTTTTCAACGAATGCCTTAAGGTCGCTTTCGATTATTTTTTGATTTTGAGAGGTGGGAGGAACAATTTTAGCATCCCTGATCATTCCATTGTCATCTACTTGAAAACGGTGATAAAGGGTTCCCCGGGGGGCCTCCGTGCAGCCATATCCTGTTCCTTTTTGTGGAGAAACCGGGGCTGCGGGTTGGTTGGGCTTCTCGTAATCCTCCATGATTCGCAGGGCTTCGTCACACGCATAGAGAACCTCAATGCTTCGAATAATAATGCTTTGAAAGGGGTTGGTACAGATGGGGGATAATCCCGCCTCACGGGATATTTGCTGAGCTAAAGGTGACAGGTTTTCGAAATTGATATTGTAACGGGCCATGGGTCCCACAAAGTAGGGGGCCCTGTTTCTTAATACAGAGTGAAGGGCATTGGAATAGGGTACCTGCTCTTCCGAAAAATGTTGTTCATAATCCCGAATGTGTATGTTTAACCCTTTATTGGAAAGCAATCGGCCTTCATTAAAAGGGTACTCATCCGGGTGGTGCAGCGCCACGAATTCATAATCGTGGGCGATGTCGGGAAAGGGAAGGGTTGCCGTCCATCGAACGGTTTCCAAAGCGGCCTCACGCGCCCATTTTAATTTCTCCATGAGAGGAAGTAGATCTTTTTGGGTTGGGACCTTATAAAAGCCTCCCACCTTTACGTTAATAGGATGAATTTCCCTTCCCCCCATAAAGGTTAACAGTTCGTTTCCGGTTTTTTTAAGTTGAAGTCCTCTTTGGACAATTTCCGGGTGGTCTTTGGCCATCTGAATTGCATCCTCATACCCAAGGAAGTCCGGGGCATGGAGCATCACAATGTGGAGGGTGTGACTTTCAATCCATTCCCCGCAATAAATGAGCCGGCGAAGCTGCCGTATGGGTTCCTCTACCTGAATTCCAAATGCATCTTCAATGGCGTGAACCGTACTCATCTGATAGGCCACGGGACAGATCCCGCAAATTCGAGCGGTAATATCAGGGGCCTCGGTGAACGATCTTCCTCTTAAAAACGCTTCAAAAAACCGGGGAGGTTCGAATATTTTTAATTTGACATCAACGACTTTGTTATCCTTTACCTTGATGTAAAGCCCCCCCTCTCCCTCAACCCTCGAGAGATAATCAACTTTTATGGTTTTATTTTTTTGATGGGTCATTAGAACTGCCCTCTGTGCGAAAGGGTTCAGCATATGCGTTAAAGCTGCGGAAGGTACGGTTAATTTCGTCTACGTTTTTCCCCAGATGAAGCCATTGGGTGCGAAGGGCTTGTGTATTGGGGGTTTCCATGGGACCGAAACACCCATAACAACCCCGGTGATACGTGGGGCAAATGGCGTCGCACCCGGCATGGGTCACCGGGCCCAAGCACGGGGTTCCATGGGCAACCATCACACAGGTAACTTGTGCCAATTTGCATTCCATGCAGACACTATGGGAAGGGGTATTCGGTTTCCTTTCGTTAAGAAAGGCATTGATGACTTCCACGAGTTGAGATTTATTAATGGGGCAGCCTCTGAGTTCAAAATCAACGCGTACATGCTCCGAAATGGGGGTGGAGAGATCCAGTGTCTGAATGTATTGGGGCGTTGCGTAGACGATGGAAATAAACTCATTCACATCTTTAAAGTTTCGAAGGGCTTGAATTCCCCCCGAAGTGGCACAGGCACCGATGGTCACCAGAAATTTTGAGGACTCCCGGACTTTTTTAATCCGATCGGCATCATGGGGGGTCGTGATGGAACCTTCAACCAAAGAAAGATCATAGGGCCCTTTGATGATGGCCTTAGAGGCTTCGGGAAAATTTGCAATTTGAATTTGCTCAGAAAGGAGAAGCAGGTCATCTTCGCAGTCCAGAAGGCTAAGTTGGCACCCATCGCAGGAAGCAAATTTCCAAACTGCTAATTTTGGTTTTCGGGGCCGGGGCTGCCTATATTTCATGTTGATTAAACCACTTTTGTATTTTGTCGTACCGGTAAACGGGTCCATCTTTGCACACAAAAGAAGGGCCAAACTGACAGTGTCCGCAGAATCCAATGGCGCATTTCATGTTTCGTTCCAAGGAAAGAAAAATCTGGCTTCCTAAAAATCTTTGTGAGAGGAGGCCTTTTACGGCAAATCGCATCATCACTTCCGGTCCGCACAGCATGACCACGCTTTTTTGGGGATCAACCCGAATTTCGTCAAACAAATTGGTGACAACCCCTACGCGGTATTTCCAGTTTCGATCCGGATGATCTACCGTGAGGAAAACCTCGGTGTTGGGATTTTTTTGCCACGACCGGAACCGGTTCCGATACAAAAGGTCCTTGGGGGTTTTGACCCCATGCAAAATTTTTATCGTCCCGTAAAATGGTCGGCGATTTACGACGTAGTTAATGACGGAAACCGTGGGGGCGCAACCAAGACCTCCGGTGACGATAATCACATTTTTCCCCTGTGCCTCCTCTAAGGGCCAAGCACTACCAAAGGGACCCCGAAGTCCCACCACATGGCCTTTTTTCATTTTCTCCAATGCGGTGGTTACCGTTCCGACGGTGCGGATAGTATGGTCCAGAAGGTCTGGGTTTGTTGGATCTGAAACAATGGAGATGGGCACCTCACCTACACCCAGGGCGTAGACCATGTTAAATTGTCCTGGTTTAAATTGATAGGCTTTCTGACGGTTTTTGTCTTTTAACCGAAGGCGAAGGGTAAAAATGTGGGAGGTTTCCTGTTTTCTGTCCACAATTTCCGCAAGAGCGGGGACAAATGGATTCATGGATTGGATCCAGCGATGGCTTGTACTTCTTCGGTAATATCGATTCCGACCGGGCACCAGGTGATACATCGCCCGCAGCCGACGCATCCGGATACGCCAAATTGTTCAATCCAAGTGGCCAGTTTATGCGTCATCCATTGTCGATAACGGGATTTTCCGGAGGAGCGAACAACCCCTCCGTGCACATAAGAAAAATCCATGGTGAAACAGGAGTCCCACCGCTGCCACCTTTCGCTGATCTCCCCGGTTAAATCGGTTACATCCTCTACGGTTGTGCAAAAACAGGTGGGACAGACCATGGTGCAGTTTCCGCAGGTTAAACAGCGTGCTGCAACCTGTTCCCAACGCGGATGGTCATAATTCTGGTAAAGCATTTCTTGAATACCGTTGGTATTCAGCGTCCGTCCCATTTGTTCAGCGGTTTTATCTAGAATGGTTTCCGAAGCTTTTATTTCTAAATCTCCCGCCACCCTGGAGGGAATGGTTCGGAAGATGTCCCTACCTGCATCGGTCCCTATTTCGATGACAAAATAATGCCGGCTAGGTTCAATGACCTCCGTGAGTGACAGGTCAAACCCGGTTGTCGCCTTGGGACCTGTGTTCATTGAAACGCAGAAGCAGGTTCCACCCGCCTGGCCACAGTTGACGGCAAGGGTAAAACTATTTTTTCTCTGTGTTTTGTAGAAAGGATCCTCACAATTTCCGTTTATAAAAACCCGATCCTGAATTGAAATGGCATGCAGTTCACAGGAACGCATTCCGATAAAGGCGAGTTGGGGGGGAGTGACCTGATTTTCAAGAATGGTAAATCCTTTTTTTTCCTTTTTAGCTTGCCAAAGCCTTTTTTTGGGGGGATGCAAAAATTTTTTCCATGAATTGGGACCCAAAACATAACCAAATAAAGCCTTATCTTCTCTTTTTTTAATCCGGTAGGTTCCCCCCTCTTGTTCGTCGGTCCATCCAACCGGAAGATCGGATGTGGTGTTAATTTCATCGTACACAATGGTGTTTTCCCGGATAGTCGGTCCAATCAACTGGTAACCTCGTTTTTTTATTTCGGAAAATAAAAGATCAAGAGAGGAACGGTCAATGATGTAGGTTTTATTCATTTTTTTCGGTTTATGGATAAACGTTCCAAAACATTTTGGGAGAAAAAAAAGGAATGATTGGAAAATTTTGCTTATGAATTTTTCATCCTACCTCCATCCCCTTTCAAAATCAATACATGAATTCCCTCATTTTTATGAAAGGGGGACTGAGGCATTATGCAACATCCAACAACCAGGTTTTTGGGACATTGTGTCTTCCTTTTATTCTTAAATTAGGGGTTTTTTGGGTTTAAAAAAAAATACTATTATGAAAATTCTGGGATTTTTACTTTATTAAATCTTAATTGTCTGACGGGTCCCCTGGCATCGTAATTGCTCTTTTAAGTTCTTAAGAAGCCGTTGATTCTATTTAGGAAACCCAAAAAGGGTGAAGATGAAGGGGGGTTTGATGCTGCAGGTTCGAATTCATGGCCGAGGAGGTCAAGGGGTTGTTACTGCTGCGGAAATTCTCTCGATTGCGGCTTTTAAAGATGGAAAGTGGGGTCAGGCTTTTCCCAGTTTTGGTTCTGAGCGCATGGGAGCCCCCGTGATGGCTTTTTGCCGTATTGATCAAAAACCCATTCGCCTGAGGGAACCGGTCATAGAACCGGATGTGGTCATCGTTCAAGATCCCTCACTACTGCATCAAGTGGATCTCTTTTCAGGATTAAGGGAAAAAGGATATGTTCTTATTAACTCTACACGCTCCCTTTCAGAAATGGGAATAGGTGAGTTGGGTTCAAGAGTTCCGGAAAACCATATATGTGTCGTTCATGCAACAGATATCGCATTAAAGCATTTGAGTCGGCCCGTTCCTAACGCAGTCCTTTTAGGAGGTCTGGCCGCGATGATTGGTGTTGTTTCCCTTTCCTCTGTACAAAAAGGGATTCTGGAGAAATTCCCCGGTGTTGTGGGAGAGGCCAATGCCAGGGCCGCGGAAGAGGCGTTTAGCGAAGTCAAGAACACTTTCAATCCTGTTTCGTTTTCTGGAAGGAGGTAAGTGATGCTGACCCAAATTGAAGGTTCCCAAGCGGTTGCTGCGGCGGTTTCCCTATGTTGCCCCGAAGTTATCTCCTGCTATCCCATTACCCCACAAACCCATATTGTAGAGACCCTTTCAGCGCGGGTGAAAAAGGGAGAACTTGGAAACTGTCAATTCATCAATGCGGAATCCGAATTCGGTGCACTGAGTATTTTAATTGGCGCTTCGGCCATGGGGGCCCGGACTTATACCGCTACGGCCAGCCAAGGATTACTGTTCATGGCAGAGGCGGTTTATAACGCCTCCGGATTGGGATTACCCATTGTCATGACCATCGGGAATCGGGCCATCGGCGCCCCGATTAATATTTGGAATGACCATTCGGATAGTATGTCCATGCGAGATGCGGGGTGGATTCAGCTTTATGCTGCGGATAACCAAGAAGCGGTCGATTTACATATTTTAGCCTTTCGTTTGGCGGAAGAGTTGAGTTGCCCTGTCATGGTTTGCATGGACGGGTTTATATTGACCCATGCCTATGAAGCAGTTCATTTGCCTTCCAAGGAGCAGGTGAATTCCTTTCTGCCTTCTTACGATCCTGTTCAGGTGTTAGATCCCGATGACCCTGTTTCCATCGGGGCCATGGTTGGGCCTGAGGCTTTTGCGGAAGTCCGCTACCTTTCCCACTACAAACAGATTCAGGCCCTGGATTTGATCCCCCGTCTTGCAGAGGAATTTCGGCAATGGTTTGGAAGGCCTTCCGGAGAACTGGTTTCTCCCTATCGGTTGACGGATGCGGATACGGTTGTGCTGGGTTTAGGATCTGTAAATGGAACTCTTCAGGAATGTGTGGATGATTTGAGGGAAGAGGGAATGGCTGTAGGGTCTTTGAAAGTCGGATCCTACCGGCCCTTTCCCTCTGTCCCTTTGCGTTCGGCACTTCAGAATGTCCAGCATGTGATTGTCGTGGAGAAAGACCTTTCTCTTGGAAAAGGGGGGATAGTTTCAGGAGATGTTAAGATGGCTTTGAGGGGATTACCGATGACGGTTCATACCGTGATAGCGGGTTTAGGGGGACGCTCCATTACCAAAGCATCAATGAAGAAGGTGATTGAAGAGGCCCGCGCCGATCGTTTGACCGAACCTTACTTTTTAGATCTGAATTGGCATCTGATCAACCGGGAGCTGGCCAGACAAAAAGAGACACGACGGTCAGGTCCCATTGCCGAAAATGTGCTTCGGGATATTCGGTCTGTTGCCTCAAAGGTGGTCTAAGGGGGGAGATATGAGTCAGCCACAAATAAAATTTTATCAAACCGGGACTTTTTCAGTGGGGAACCGACTTTTAAAAGAAGAAGACCGGACCGTTCAGTCTAGGATGGACCGAACCAATTCGCTGAATTCAGGACACCGAGCCTGTCAGGGATGCGGAGAAGCCTTGGGCGCAAGGTATGCGGTGGATGCTGCCATGCGGGCTTCAGGAAATCGTTTGGTGGCGGTGAATGCAACGGGGTGTTTGGAGGTTTTTTCAACGCCTTATCCAGAGAGCTCCTGGCGAATTCCCTGGATCCATTCCTTGTTTGGTAATGCCCCTGCGGTTGCCACAGGTGTGGCCGCCGCCTTAAGGGCCAAAGGAAAAACAGAAATAAAAGTCCTTGCACAAGGAGGCGATGGGGGAACGGTGGATATCGGTTTTGGGTGTTTGTCAGGAATGTTTGAACGCAATGATGACGTTTTGTATATCTGTTATGATAACCAAGCCTATATGAATACGGGAGTCCAGCGATCGGGGTCTACACCCCCCACCGCACGGACTGCGACGACGCAAGCGGTGGGTGTGAACCCTGGAAACCGGTTTGGAAGCGGAAAGAACCTTCCAAAAATTGCCATGGCACATGGGATTCCTTATGTGGCAACGGCGTCCGTAGCGGATTTACATGATTTAGAAAAAAAAGTGACCAAAGCCATGAAGATGTGCGGAACCCGTTATATCCATATTTTTGTTCCCTGTCCGTTGGGGTGGGCCCACGATCCCGCGCTGACCATTCAAGTCGCCCGGTTGGCCGGGGAGTCTGGGCTTTTCCCCCTGTTTGAGGCTGAAGATGGAAAGGTCACCGACTGCACGCCCATCCGGAGAAAAGTCCCCGTGGAAGAATATTTAAAATTGCAGGGCCGGTTTAAGCATTTATTTGGTGATTCTCCGAACCGGGAGGCCATTGCGGCTATCCAAACCATGGCCGATGAAAATATTCGGACCTATGGCCTGTTGGAATAGGGAGGTTTTATGGAAAGAAAACCCTTTGCCATTACCCTCGATCCCAATTCGAGTTTAGCCAATCATACGGGGAATTGGAGAACAAACAAACCCGTTTATTTGGATCGTCTCCCTCCATGTAATCACGCCTGCCCGGCGGGTGAAAATGTGCAGGCCTGGTTATATTATGCGGAAGAAGGGAGATATTTTGAGGCATGGAAACAGATCATGCAGGACAATCCAATGCCGGCTGTTCTGGGACGGGTTTGCTATCATCCGTGTGAAGCGGCCTGTAACCGGGGCCAGTTGGATGAGGCCGTAAATATTCATGCGGTGGAGCGGTTTTTAGGGGACCTGGCGATTCAAAAAGGCTGGACCATTGAATGTAAAGCCCCAACGGGAAAGAGGATATTGGTGGTGGGGGGAGGTCCAAGCGGTTTATCAGCTGCCTACCACTTGGCTCGGAAAGGGTATTCTGTAACCATAATGGAGGCCGGTCCAAAACTGGGGGGAATGATGCGCTTTGGAATTCCGAGTTATCGGCTTCCTCGCCCCATATTAGATGCGGAGATTCAAAGAATTGAATCTATGGGAGTAACCAGTCAATTGAACGTAAAAGTAGATGATCTCGAGTTAACCGTGAAGAAAGGAAAATATGATGCAACCTTTCTTGCCATTGGCGCACATCTTTCCAAACGGGTTGAGATTCCAGGAAGGGAAGTGGGTAAAATTCTCCATGCGGTTACCTTTTTAGAGGATATGGAACGAAAAGAACAACCCAAAATCGGGCGACGGGTTGCCGTGTATGGTGGAGGAAATACAGCCATTGATGCCGCCCGGACGGCCAAACGGTTGGGGGCGGAGGAAACCATGATCATCTATCGGAGGGATTCGGAGCATATGCCCGCTCATTCTTTCGAGGTGGAGGAAGCCCTTGAAGAAGGGGTTCTGTTCCGATGGCTTCGGACCATCAAGCGGGTGGATGAAACCACCTTTACGGTGGAGGTGATGGAGATGGATAAGAACGGAAAACCCAAGCCCACCGGGCAATTTGAAAAGATCGAAGCGGATACATTAATTTTGGCCCTGGGCCAAGAGGTTGATTTAAGGTTTTTAGAAGGGGTTCAAGGGATAAAGATTTCAAAGGATGGGGTTATTGAAGTCGATGAAGGCATGATGACCGGGGCTTCAGGTATTTTTGCAGGAGGGGATATGGTCCCTTCGGAGAGAACCGTGACTGTGGCCATGGGGCATGGAAAAAAGGCCGCCCGGAACCTGGATGCTTTCTTAAATGGGGCGCGTTACGTTCCACATCCGAAGCATCCCCTTGCCACTTTTGATTTATTGAATACATGGTACTATACTGATGCAGACCAATCCAGACAACCCTATTTGGATATGGCCCAGCGGCGAAGGGGTTTCGATGAAGTGGTAGGGGGATTGGATGAGAAAACAGCTCTCCTGGAAGCCAGGCGCTGTTTGTCATGCGGGAATTGTTTTGAATGTGACAATTGTTATGGTTTATGTCCAGACAACGCCGTGATTAAACTCGGTTCAGGGAAGCGGTATTCATTTCACTATGATTATTGTAAAGGTTGCGGAATTTGTGTCCAGGAATGTCCCTGCGGGGCCATCGAGATGGTTAGGGAGAAAGACTAAGGGGGAGATAAAAAAGAGGATGGGTTTTCTCAAATGCTCTGCCTTTATGTTTGTGTTTTTCTGGACGGTGGGGTTCGCTTTGGGAGGTTCCCAAGAACGGGATATTCAAATCCCACGAGTTCCTCCAGAAGAGTTGGAAAAAGTGAAGCAGATGAAAAATCCTCTGCTTATATCGGGAACCGTCATCAAAAACGGGAGAGAACTTTTTTCACGGTCCTGTGTTGCGTGCCATGGTCCTGGAGGCAAAGGGGATGGACCTGTTGCCCGAGAGACTCAAATGGACCCTAAACCTCGGGATTTCACAAACCCGGAATTTCAACGGATCCGGAGTGACGGGGAGCTTTTTTGGGTTCTCAAACATGGGTCTCACGATTCTGAAATGATGCGGATGGATTTCTTTTTTACAGATGAAGAGCTTTGGGGGTTAATTTCCTATATTCGCACACTGGGAGAGACGGATCATTAAAATGTTTTTCGGTTGGACGATTGGTGGGTTGACCCCAGGGCTCTCAAAAATCCGGGGTTTAAACCCATAAAGGAGAAAGAAATGGAAAAGTTAAAACGGATTTTAGTTGCAACAGACTTTTCCTCCTTTTCCCAAGAGGCCCTTGATTATGCGGTTTATTTAAACAAGGAATTGGGGGGAGAGCTTTATGTTCTTCACGTTTTTCAGGAACCCTTGACCCTTCCCTCGGCTGAGACTTTCAATGTCAAAAAGATGATGAATGTCGTGCAAGGGCGTTCCAAGGGAAGCCTCGCTCCGGAAATTTCTCAGTGGATGTTTGACGTCCGAGAGGAAGAAGGTAAGCGTTTAGCGGCACTGGTGGAATCCTTGGGTTCTCAGGTTGAAAATGTAACTCCTATTTTTAAAACGGGAGTTCCATTTTCAGAAATCATTAAGACAGCGAAAGATATCGATGCCCATCTTCTTATTCTTGGGACACATGGCCGAACCGGAATGGCGCATTTTCTAATGGGGAGTGTGGCGGAAAAAGTGGTTCGCCTCGCCCCCTGCCCGGTTCTCACCTTGAGACCCAAAGGGATGAAGCCAAAAATAGAAGACCTTGAGGAAAAGGGGTACTGGGGTTAAGGGGAGTTAAAAGATTTTCCTTTTATATTAATTGGCCTGACCGTCAAAATCTTTATCCCTGACCTCCATCAGGGCTTCTAAGCTAAGCATAATGATCTCTATCTCATTTGTAATTTCTTCCTGCCGAAGAAGATTCCGTTTTTGCGAGAGTTCCACAAGTTTTCGATCCAACCTTTGGATTGCATTCTCCATGTGCTGGTACCGCCTATGGTTCTCTGCCATTAAGGAGTTGTAAAAAACCTCGTGAAGGGCAGCAAAAAGGTAATGGTCGATCAGTTCTAAAAGGAAATCCTCGGGAGGTTGATGTAATTGCGGGGGAAACGGAAAAGGAATCGCTTCATCGCCCAATTTTTCAAAGGGTTCAAAAATCGAAATCTCCAGACCTTTCTGATCCACCAAGTGGTAAACCACGGTAAGGCAAAGAGGGAAGAATTGTTCCTGCTGGGATTGAAATGTCTTTAGCCAATCCATGATTTTGGAGAGAACGGGTTGAACTTCTTCAACGGAATTGGGCCCCTCGAAAAAAGCAGCAACCCGAGGATCTTTCGCAACCTTCGCGTTTAGTTTTCTCCCAACAATTAAAACCCTCGGGGATACCCCGGTTTGATCCCAAGCATCCCTCTCAAACGTGGACCACAAAATCTCATTGAAATCACCACAGAATCCCCGCTCGGAACCGATCAAAAGATAAATTTTTTGCATAGGGGGAAGGGCTTCCAAAAGAGAGGGAAAAAAGGTCAAAAAGTCTCCAACCATGGTCTCAATGCTTTTAAAAACTCTGTGTTGCGTCGATAGAAAACGGGATAACTTGCGAATTTCCAAAAAAGAAAGGTTTTTCATTGCGGTCATGACGTCCTTTATTTCATTCAAAGATCTTAAACTTTCTTCAATCTGACGGCTTTTAGTCATTTTTTTTCTCGATCTTCCAACCAACGCTGGAGAGCCTGAACCCATTGTTCCCTGGTATCACTAAGGGTTATGGTATTTCCTTTTAAATTTTCCTCCAACCGTTTTAATTGGTCCGAAACATTTTCAAGCTTCAATCCATCCAACAATCCTTCATTAAAAGCCACCATCCAGGCCATTTGGAATTCTATCGAATGGGATGAAAACCGGTTCTGTTTTAAAATCTCACGTATTACCCTTCCCCTGTTAATCTTTGCCTCCATGGAGGCCTCGATACGGGAGCCGAACCGGGTGAACACTTCAAGTTCAAGAAATTGTAGATAATCTAGTTTGATCCGTCCGGCTTCGTTTCGGACCTTTGGGTGTTGGGCATTTCCCCCGATTCGGGAAACAGAATGTGTGACATCAATGGAAGGTAAAATCCCTCTCGAAAACAAACCTCTCTCAAAATAAATCTGTCCATCTGTTATGGAAATTAAATTGGTTGGAATATACGTTGCAATCTCTCCTTGTTCCGTTTCCACGATGGGGAAAGCGGTCATACTGCCTCCCCCATAAGAAGGTAGCAAACAGGTAGAGCGTTCCAATAATCTAGAATGAAGGTAAAAAATATCCCCCGGGTAGGCCTCCCGACCTGGAGGCCGCCTAAGCAAAAGGGACAGTTCCCGGTAGGTTCGAGCATGGGAAGTTAAATCATCATATACCACAAGACAATCTTTTCCCTGCCACATCCAAGCTTCCGCTACAGCACAACCCGCAAAAGGCCCCAAATATTTCAGTCCGGGTAGGGCGGTGGCTTCTGCAACGACCACGGAGGTGTATTCCAACGCCCTCGTACGTCGTAGGGTTTCTATAATTTCCACCACACCCGAGCGTTTTTGCCCAATAACCACATATACGCAATGGGTCCCTTTTCCCTTTTGATTAATTATGGAATCCAAGGCAAAGGAGGTTTTTCCCAAACCGTTATCACCCACGATTAACTGTCGCTGACCTTTACCGATGGGAATCATAGAATCCACCACTTTAATACCCGTATACAGAGGTTTTTTTACAAAATCCCTCGCCAGGATCGGAGGGGATGGCATTTCCAGGTTTCTCCGGTTCGAACATCCGGGTTTAGAAAGGCCATCCAGTGGGACCCCCAGGGGATCAATGACCCTTCCCAAAAGCTCGTCTCCAACCGGAACACTTAGCCTTTGTCCAGAAAGATGAGCTATCGTTCCTGCGGTCATTTGATTGGTTTGGCGTAAAAGAATGGCCCCAAGAATTTCCTGCTCTAGATGAAATACCAGGGCCTGACTCCCTTCTTCAAAATTTAGAATTTCATCCATTTGGGCCGAAGGCAATCCTCGGATCCATGCAATACCATCCCCTACAGATATTACTGTCCCCTGTTCTGCCAGGCGCAATTCATAGTGGTATTGGTCAAGCCGGGCCATTTGAGATGACAGAAGGGATTCTTTAGGTTTCATGGGAAGAAGATCCTTCTGGATTGGGAACTTCTGAGAAAAATTTTATTTCATCCAATAAATTGGCCCGCAAAACCCAAGATCCAACCCCTATCCTTAATCCTGATACCAGATGGGGATCCTGTGAATAAGTACAAACAACCCTGGTTCCACCCAGAATGGAAAGCCCGTGGGAAATGGCCTTTTGTTGCTCGGGATCGATGGGGAACCGACTGAGGACCGACACCTTTCCTTTTTCTTTTGACAGAGAGACCCTCAACGCTTCGGTCTGCTCTTGGGATAAATGTTCAAGATCTTCAAGAAATAGTCCAATCATTCGTTTTTCCAAATCTGGGTTGGCCATTCGGGATAATAACTTCGATAAAAATTTCCCTGCCTGGGAGATTGCGACCTCTTCCGTATGGCGGATCCACTCCCCCCGTCGTCTTTCATCAAGAACCCGAGATCTTTCCCGCTCCAGTTCTATTTCTTTCTGAAAGAAAACCAACCGTTCCTCCCGTTCCCTTTCCATGGCTTCGAGGAATTTTCCCCGTAGGGCTTCTTTCTCCTTTTCCCAATCTGAGAAACGTTCCTGGTATTGGTTTTTTAAACCGTTAGCCTCTTCCCTCAGGGTTTTGGAATCTGAAAGGGCTTTATCCACAATGGATTTTCGTTTGGCGATAATGTTCAATACGGGAACGTACAAAAATCGCTTCAGAAGCCACACCAAAACAAGAAAATTGAGAATTTCAAGAATAAACGTTGTCCAATTCCATTCCACGAACTTTCCTCCGGAGAGTCTTTCTTTAAATTGAAAAGATAAACATGAACTCCCTAAAAGGGCTGGCCTCCCTTTTCACTGGCGTATACATGTTATTTTAAATATTTCCCTTCAACAAATATTCAAGCAAGGGGTTCCTAAATAGAATGATCAGCACAATGACCAGCACATAAATAGCGAGGGACTCGATCATGGCCAAGCCAATAAATAAAGTTCGTGTGATGGATCGTTCCGCTTCTGGCTGGCGAGCCAAAGCTTCCAGGGCTTGCGCAATGGAACGGCCCATCGCCATCGCTGGAAACATGACACCCACTGCTATGGCCAATGCCGCGGCCACTGTTGAAACTAAAGTAAACCAGGTCATATCGGTCATGGATTACTCCTTCTGTTCTGTTCGTTTTAGTTGTTGGGATTGAATTCCCCCTGCAATATAGATAAGGGCCAGCATTCCAAAAATATAGGCTTGTACCAAAGCCTCCACAATATGCAGCATCAGAATCGGAATCGGCACCAAAAATCCGGCCACCATAAGGACCAACAAAGCGGCCATTTCCAAACTCATCATATTTCCAAATAACCGAGCAGCCAGCGCAACGGTTCGCGTCAATTCGCTCACCACATGAAAAGGAAACAAAAGAGGGTTGGGTTGGATGTAGTGCCTTAAATACCGTTTTAACCCATTGCTGCGAATTCCAAACCAATGAACGGAAAAGAAGACCAAAATGGCTAACCCCGCTGTTACGGACAAATTCCCCGTCGGGGATGTTAAAC
Source organism: Nitrospiria bacterium (assembly GCA_036397255.1). NCBI lineage: Bacteria > Pseudomonadati > Nitrospirota > Nitrospiria > Nitrospiria bacterium. The sequence goes on along the minus strand of DASWJH010000013.1, from coordinate 6,890 downwards.
CCGGGATAAGCCCCGCCAGATTGGACACCACAATGAATATCCACAAGGTACCCACAAAAGGGAGAACCCTTCGGCCCTGTTCGGGTAAAATAGCGACGATGGAGGCTTCGATTCCCGACACGATCCCCTCAAGGGCCACCTGGACGGAATCCGGATCAAGGCGAAGTCGAAGCGTTAATAAAAAGCCCAAACCAACCAGCACTGCCATGATTCCCCAAGTGATGATCACCGTTTCGGAAATCCCCAAAGGACCAATTTCAATAACAAAACCGGAATTCATATATAAGGTTTCCCCCCGGTTTATTCTCGAATAAACAGGTAAACGTTGATGATTCCTAAACCTAATCCCAACACGATCAGGCTCAGGGTCCAGCGGATGGAATACCCCTCAGAAAGTTCATCGAGCCACTGCCCCAAATAAGCCCCGCCCACAACAGGTAAAACAAGTAACAACCCTAGAACGCCTAGATAAACCGTTTGGCCTAAAAGAGAAGTTCCTTCCTTTTTAGCCTTTTCTAGTCGCCGGATCTTCTGTTCGACTTCTTTTTTCAACCGAAGGCTTTCCTTAGGCAACGGATTCACCCCCCCTTTTCATCTGAAGGAGACGCTTAAACATTTCTTCTTCTAAACGGTGAAGACTTTCTTTGATAGAATGGAGTGTCTCTTCCTCCGAACGCAATTGTTTTTCTAACACCTCCCGGATGCGTTGATAAGAAGAATCCAGAAAATAATGTCGTGTATTGAGAAAGAGCTGGTTTGAATAAAAATAAATTAAAGCCCCAGGAAGGGCAAGGTATTGCCAATCCCCCCCGGCTAAGCGGAAACGGGCCAATCCAAAGCAGAGGGAGGCCATGATCCGTTCATGTCCCGCGAGAATTCCGAAACTTCCAGTCGGATCCTCCCCTACAAAACTCGCCACATCCTTAAACGTTTCATATTGAGTGGCACTTTGAAGGTGCAGGGTAAATGGTTTCATTTCCGGGACATGTTCCCTTTCATATAACATTGTTCTTCGGTGAGATGATCGAAATCCCCTTGGAGAAAACCTTCACAATCATGAAGGACTTCCGGAAGCGGAACTGAAACCCCACGTATTCCTGTCTGAGACGTGACCACATGGAAGGGTTGGGTAAGATAGCGTTGGAGTTTTCGGGCTCTTAAGACAATCAAACGGTCCTTTTCAGAAAGCTCCTCAAGGCCCAACATCGTAATGATGTCTTCAAGTTCTTGATATCGGGCCAGATGCTCCTTCACCCCTTTCGCTATGTTGTAATGATGATCTCCGAGAAAATAGCGATCCATCATTTTACTCCCGGACAGAAGAGGGTCCACGGCGGGATAGATTCCCTTACCCGCCTGACTTCGGGAAAGAATGACTGTGGTATCCAAATGACTGAGAATTGTACTCACGGCTGGGTCTGTCATGTCATCAGCCGGTACATAAATTGCCTGGACCGAGGTAATTGCCCCCTTTTGAGTTGAGATTATGCGTTCTTCCATTTCGGCCACCTCTGTCATGAGGGTTGGCTGGTACCCGACGGTGGCCGGCATTCGCCCCAAAAGCCCGGAAATCTCGCTCCCTGCCTGAACAAACCGAAACACGTTGTCAATCAAAAAAAGAACTTCCTTGTGGAGGATATCCCTGAAGTATTCTGCATAGGTTAAAGCGGTCATCCCAATACGAAAGCGGACTCCCGGAGATTCATCCATCTGGCCAAACAAAAGAAGCGTTTGGGGCATAACCCCGGCCTCTTTCATCATCAACCACAACTCATGTCCCTCCCGAATGCGTTCTCCAACACCAGCAAAAACAGAGATCCCTTGATAAAGAGCAACGATGGCATGCATAAATTCCATAATAAGGACTGTTTTTCCCACCCCTGCCCCTCCGAAAAGTCCGGTCTTTCCCCCGCGGATAAAAGGACACAATAAATCGATGACCTTGATTCCGGTTTCAAGTATTCCGCTTACTTCTCGGGTTTCGTGAAGGGGGGCAGGTTTGGAAAGGATATTTCGAAATTCCTTGGGAAGGAGAGGATCTTTTCCGTCTAGGGGTTCCCCAAAAACGTTTAGAACCCGGCCCAAGCAATCGGGAGAGACCGGAACATGAAGGGGAGCACCAGTATCAAATACCTTCATTCCACGGCTTAAACCCGATGTCCGATGTAAAGTAACTGCCCGGACATGGTGCATATCCAGGTGTTGGTGAACTTCAAACGTAAAGACCTCATGATCCGCCAAAGTATAGAGGGCTTGGTGTAAAGGAGGTAGGCGCTGACAAGCAATATCCACCACCGGGCCCTGAATTTTGGCGATGATCCCAATGGGCGATTTTCTATCTGTGTCAGTCGGATTGCCAGGATCCATGTAGGTTATAAGAGAGAAATCTCACTCTCTTTGAGAACTCCCCCAACAAAAGGGCGGATCATTCACGTTATTATTTTAGTTTTGGAAGTTACTGATTATAATTCTAAACTGCCTCATAGGCTGAATCATATCCGGAAAGCTTAATAATAGTTCTACTTGAGGCAATTTATACAGAAATGCTTAGCCCTCTCTGTGAATTATTCGTTTTTTCTTCTTTTTTTCCCATTTTAAATTGCAAAAATCTTACCATGGAAAAGGACCATTTAGCGGACCAATGGCTTACTTTTTAAATGGAAAACGTGGCAAAATTCCCCATTGGGTTTTGTTTCCCCAGGGAAAAAATAGAAGGATAAACCCTATTTACTTGAAAATCCATTATTTTAGTGAACATCCATAGAAAACTCTCTTGAGAACGGTTTTTGCACCTAAGAGGGATTGGGTGTTATAAGGGCCATAAAGAAGAAAGGGAAAAACCATGAGAAAAAGTGAGTTTTTTTCAAGCCAGCGTGACTTTCATTCCCTCACCGTTGGGGTGGTTATGGAACGGGAGGTGGTTTCCTGCCGGGAGGAAGACACTGGGAAGGAAATTGCTTCTAAACTGACCCATTTTAATATTGGATCTCTTCCCGTGGTTGATGGAAGTGGTAAATTGGTGGGCCTCATCAGCGAGTTTGACCTATTAAAAGTTTTAATGAAGGGGGGTGGTTTGGATTCGGTTGAAGCGGGAGAGGTCATGAGCAAAAATTTAAAAGTGGTTCAAGAAGATACCCCGGTAGAGGAAGCCATTCGGATATTTGAGGCCGAGTATTTAATTCGGATGCCGGTGGTGAATGGCGGAAAACTGGTGGGGGTATTGGCGCGAAGGGACATCCTGTTCGGTTATATCAAGGCGACCAACCAGTATTGGCCCTAGGGAAAAAAGGGTCGAAAAGAATGAATCGAACCTGGCCCACTTGAATTTGGAAGAGGGGTGTGGGCTATAATGGTTCAGCGGGGAGATCAAAAATGTTACCTAAAGTCTCTATGGGCAGGCAGTGTTGTACGACTTATAGCAATGTAGAGAATTATCGATCTTTGGTGGGAGATGATCTGGTGGAGGAGGTGATTTCCTTATCCAAGGATTTAAAAGGAGTAAGGATCTGCCATATCAACTCCACCCCTTTTGGAGGAGGGGTGGCTGAATTATTGTCTCGATATATTCCTCTCCTTCAGGCGTTGGGTATTTCCGCTGATTGGCGGCTCATTCATGCCCGGCCAGAGTTTTTTGCGGTCACGAAATCTTTCCACAATGCCTTACAGGGTAGCCATTATGATTTTCAAGATGTGGAACGATCCCTGTATTTGGAAGTCAATGAACAGAGCGCGAAACTGCTTGATTCTGATTATGATGTTTATTTTGTGCACGACCCTCAACCGATTGCCATTCGTCATTTTGCAGGATCCCGCGGGAGTAAATGGATCTGGCGATGCCATATCGATAGCTCTTCCCCGGATTTAAATTTTAGCGCCTTCTTGAAACCCTTTATTGAGGAGTATGATGAGCTCATTTTTACAATGCCCGAATTTCTTCTTCCCAATATTCAAATCAAGAAGGTTTCCTTTATTCCCCCCGCAATCGATCCCCTTGCAACAAAGAACATGGATCTTCCTTTGGATGTTTGTAAAAGGGCCATTGCTGATTCTGGGATCGATTTGAACCGGCCCCTTTTAATTCAGGTCTCGCGCTTTGACCCCTGGAAAGATCCTTTGGGTGTGATCCAGGCCTATCGTTTGATTAAGGAGGAGATTCCTGGGATTCAATTGGCATTGCTGGGTGCCATGGCGGGTGATGATCCGGAGGGATGGGCACTTCTCGACCGAATAGAGGAGGAATCGGCCAATGACCCCGATTTGTTGGTTTTTACCAACCTGGGTGGTGTGGGTAGTATGGAAGTCAATGTGTTCCAAAGGGGATGCGATGTGGTCATACAAAAATCACTCCGGGAGGGATTCGGCCTCGTTGTTTCCGAGGCGCTGTGGAAGGAAAAACCCGTTGTGGCGGGAAGAGCAGGAGGGATTCCCATGCAATTTCCCGAAGGATTTAATCGATACTTGATTGATAACGTAGAGGATTGTGCGAAAGAAGTGGTTCATCTTTTAAACCACGCGGGGGAAAGGGGGGATTTTGGAAGAGCGGGACGGGAGCGTGTCCGTCAACAATTCCTTCTTCCCCGAATGATTCGGGATGAACTCCGCCTCATCAAAGAGCTCGTGTAGTTCCCTTGTCCTCTTGAGATTTCAACGATTCAAGGTATTTCCGGAATATCACACTCAGTGAATTTTAAAGAGGGATGTCACCATAAAAATGAAACCCAAGAACACAGATGGGAACTGGTTTTGTTATTTAAATCCCCTCCCCTCGTGGGAGGGGATAAAGGGGAGGGGGGAACCTTCGAGGTGATCTTTTACCCTCTCCCATATTCGAGGGAAAGGGAAATATTGAAGTTCTCTGTTCTTGGGTGAGGCAATTGCGGTTGAAAAGCAAGGCTAGAACCGAGGCCCTGCCGCTGTCCGAAGTCCTGCGGATCGGCTGGCCTGCCTGCGGTCAGGCAGGTGCAGACTCTTGGGTCAGCGAGGGATTGACGCTGATCCGAGATCGGGGATAGACTGCAAGCCGTTGCAGCCTAATAGATCATTTGGAGGCGCCGGGGGTTGACGTGTGTCACGTGACAGTATACACTTGATGGGTGATCAGGACGTTCGCAGATCAGCGCACCCAGGAACTGTACACCACGGGCAAAGCGAAGCGGTTTCCGGCGGATGTTGCCAAACGGGCTTCGCGTAAGTTCGAGTATTTGGATTTGGCTAGTCGACTGGATGATCTGAAGGTTCCACCCGGTAACCGGCTCCATGCGCTGGAAGGCGACCGAAAGGGGCAGTACTCGATCTCCATCAACGACCGGTGGCGCATCTGTTTTCGGTTCATCGACGGTGACGCCTATGATGTTGAGATCTGCGATTATCACTGAACGAGGTGAGGCATATGAGCATTCCAAACACAAGCAAGATGAAGCGCAGGCCCACCCATCCGGGTGAGATGCTGCGTGAAGATTTCCTGCCCGACTATGGACTTACCGTTTCCGGCTTGGCTGAAGCCGTGGGAGTATCACGACAGTCGGTTAATGAGTTGCTACGTGAGCGCCGGAGTGTTAGTCCGGAGATGGCACTGCGGCTGGGACGCCTGTTTGGCAACTCGCCGGAGTTTTGGCTAAACGCTCAACGGGCTGTGGATCTATGGGACGCCGCACAGGCAATTAAGAAAGACGTGGCTCGAATCAAACCGCTAAGTGCCGCATAACAAGGCCATGGATGTCAACTACAGCAGGTTGATGTGGTGGAGGTCTGAGATAAACTGCAAGCCGTTGCATCCTAACACGCTGGGGATAGGAAGGGACACCGTATGAAAACATATCGGAATTCGGAGGGTCTGGTTGTGATCTGTCACTTTGGAGCGACGTCATAGGCTGCAGAATTTTGCAGTGTTTGGGATATTAGGCAGTTCAGTCTAATTTTTGTTATACGGCGATTGAGGTCGCTACTTCGGGCAATTGGGTTTTGGGGCCCCAATTCCGAGCGTAATCGTTATGAATCAAATCCTTCGGTTCTACGGTTCGGTCAAGCGAGATCCTGCAATCAGTGCCTGGATGAACGAGCATTCAGGTGATTTGGGCGGTATCGCGCGGCATTGGTTCGACGTTATCCGCGATTGTGGAGATGATGTACGCGAATTGCTGCATGATGGCCACCCTACCGCGTGCGTCGCTGATGCCGCCTTCGCCTATGTCAACGCGTTCAAAGCCCATGTCAATGTCGGATTTTTCCGTGGCGCCGAACTCGCGGATCCAGTGGGCCTGCTGGAAGGTACCGGGAAGTACATGCGCCACGTAAAGCTCAGTCCCGATGGCGACATCGCTGCCACAGATCTAATCAAACTGATCGAATCTGCATACATTGATATGAAGCAGCGTCTTGAGGCAGAGTAGTCTCAGGTTGGCCATCAGTAGCATTGGCTTATTCGAGGGAATCGAGGCGCCGTTCTCATCGACCCGAGAGGAAGATGTTGTCACACCTGCTACCCGGGCAACAGAATAACAAGTAATAGGGGAATGTAATGAGCGATGAGACCGTTGGTGGTGTTCACTGGAGTTTCTGGGCAATCGGTGCTGTCGCATTGATCTGGAACGTTATGGGTTCAATAAATTTTTTCGTGCAAATGGAAAGGGAAAGGAAAGGGGTCAAATCTCGTCTTGAGTCATGTTTGGAGATTATGGTATGCTCTGCTCATGTCCCGTCCACTTCGAATCGAATTTCCTGATGCCTATTATCATGTCATGAACCGGGGCCTGGCCTATCAGAAAATTTTCACTGATCGGGTAGACCGAGAATTGTTTTTAAACCTGCTGGGTGAATGCCATCAGATGTGGGGCATTGAAGTGTTTGCCTATTGTTTGATGGGAAATCATTACCACGTTCTTCTTCAAACC
>DASWJH010000012.1 GCA_036397255.1 Nitrospiria bacterium | reverse complement strand
TACGGTCATTAGCGACAACGGCTTCTACAGCGAAACAAACGTCGGCGTTTGCGAAAAAAACAAGATCACTCCGTACATTGCCTTTGGCCGAGATCAGCACAACCAGCCGCTCATGGATCGGTTCCGTGAACCGTTACCTGTGTCAGATGATGCAGACGCGATCACAAAGATGAAATACCGTCTCCAGACCCGGGCAGGGAAAAAGCTTTACGCCAAGCGCAAGAGTACAGTGGAACCGGTCTTTGGCATTATAAAGGCAGTCATGGGCTTCCGACAATTCTTGTTGCGAGGCATCGAGTTGGTACAAGGCGAATGGGACTTGGTCTGCATCGCCTGGAACTTAAAAAGGCTACACGCCTTAAGTTGAAATCAATAAGAAAGAACAGATCACCGCTATTTTGATCGATAAGGACCGACCAAAACGCGGCGACCACAAAAATTTATACAAACGGTTGTCGGATCAGATCGTTAAGTCCGAAAGACTCCTAGGTTGAAAAAAACCGATTTTTTATCAATGACTTATTTCGTTTATTCTCCAAATAAATTCATTTTTTTCTTTTTTTAGCCTTTTATTCGTATGGATATGATGAAAAAGGCAATTGAATTTGCAATTTATTGTAAAATAAAAACTTTTCCTCCTTGACAATATTGTTTTTTTTGTTAAAGTTAATTTTAAGAATTTAACCAAAAAGTCAACCATCCGATAAGAGCAAACCCATCGTAAGGTGGGGGCGCAAAGCTTCCGGTCCTTAAATTAAAGTCTAAGGACAGCGGAGCTGCCGAAGTGGTTATTTTTTTTAACCCATCTTTTCTTATCGGAGAAGATGGGTTTTTTTTTGGTCAAAAGGAGGGCAGAAAATGGAATTCCTAAAGGTAAAAAAAGTTTTTCAGGTAGTCGGGTTCCTTTTTATCGTCAGTATTTTTTTTCCTGGGATTTCAATTTCGGAAAGCCAGGAAGTTTCCAAAGAGCGTTTAAGTTTTTGGGCCAAGGAAGGTAAGCGGATAAAAAAATTAAGGATTGTCTCTATTTTAAAAAAATTCAAAACAGGCCTTTCTGAGACGGCTCAAACCGAAATGGCTGAACTCATATATTCAGAAAGTTATCAATACGGTTTTGACCCGGAATTAATCCTGGCCCTGGTGGTAAAAGAAAGCTCTATATATAATTGGTCTAAATCTAGGGTGGGGGCTTTAGGTCTAATGCAGATTCGGCCAACAACCGGCCGCGCCTTGGCCAAAGCCATCAATATCCCCTGGAATGGAAAAAAAACGCTTTTTAAGCCCCATCTGAATATTAAATTGGGAACCCATTACCTTGCCAAGTTGGTTGATCGCTTTGGGAAAATCGAGGTGGCGTTAACTGCATACAATTATGGGCCAACCCGAGTAGCCAGGATGCTTAAGAAAGACCAAACTCTTCCAAAGGCCTATGCCCATCGAATTTTAGGGACTTATCAGCGTTTTAAGGAATTAAACCAGATTCAGTTGGTCGAATCGTGGGACCCCAACGATCCGGTCCAAACATGGGATGAAAATGGTTTGGGGTATTTGAAAGTTTAACGAAAAATTTTTTTTGGGGGGGTGAAAATTTTAATTTTCAGTCTAACAACTCTTCTATGATACACACCTGGTAATCCACAATTGCCCAAAGGACTTTTTGGATTTTTTGGATGTCCTCTCCTGTTTTCTCGGAGATTTCCCTGACCTTCTTTTTTAGAATTTCATTGTCTTGAAATATGCATTCCGCCATTTCTCTGGCTAGATGTTTTAACGGTTGTCCCTTTTCATTTTCCCCAAATGTAAACCATGGTTTTCCTGCAAGGAAGATCCGTTTAGCCGTTTCTAGATCCAATTGTGTCTTTTTTTTAATAAATATGATGGCCATATGATCTAGAAGATCAGTCTCTTTGTTGCTCATCTTTTAATCCAGTTTTTTAAAAAAAAAGGGGAGTTCATTTAATTGAGTCTTAACAAAGTTGTAGGAGAACCTACAATTTTGTTTTTTTTTGTGAAAACCGATAAATAAGTTCCGGGGAGTCTAAAAAAAATTTTTATTTAAATCAATGGCTTGAAACTAGTCCCATATGGATTGAACAGATGGCATTTACTTTGCTTAATTTCAAACGCAGATTATACCTACTTAAACGTTAAAATCCAAATGATGAAAGGAGGGAAGATGAATTCCGCAAAAACAAACCAATTGTCTTTTAACATTCGACTAAACCTGGGTTTAACCACAAAAGCGGTGGACCTTTCCTGTGAGGAGTTGTTAAGGATTTCAGAAGTGGCGGAGGAGGCGAAGGCTGCTGTTCACATTAGCCACCAATCTTGGCAGGTGTTTTTGGGAGTTCCGATACAATCTTTCCCTGTTCTTAGAATGACCCTTGGGAATATGGGGTTTCCTTGTTTTCAAATTGAAGAAGGATTTAAAGAGCATCCCACTATTCGTTTAAAATTAGAGCAAAGTTAAAATTTTTGGTCCATTAATCCGCTTGCAAAACTGTATCAGTTTTAAAAAAAACCTTTCAAGGTTTATTGCCTATTCTTTTTATTAGAAAAGAAGTTTAGGGTTTTCCTTTTTTACATACTGGATTCGAACTGGGTGGTATTTAGGCCCCCAATTTCCCGGGGGGCCTTCAAAGATCCCAGCGCAGGGTTCTCCACAGGAAAGACACTTCCCAACATCGGTTAGGTTCCAATTGGTAAGGAGATACCCTTCCCGACCGATAACCCTTTTCCCGCAGTGGTGGCAGTAGGTGCTTCCCCCCTCGGGGTCTTTCACATTTCCTGTATAGGCGTAAAAAATGCCATTTTGAATTGCGATTTCACGGGCCCGGGTGAGTGTCTCCGGGGGAGTGTATGGTGTGTCCAGCATCTTATAGTCAGGATGAAAAGCGGTAAAGTGAATCGGAACGTTTGGGCCCAGATGCTCCACCACCCATTGAGTCAATTCATTTAATTCCTTATCCGAGTCATTTTCTCCCGGAATTAAAAGGGTAGTGATTTCAAACCAAACCTTTGTCTCATGTTTAAGATAGATCAAGGTATCTAAAACCGGTTGAAGATGTCCGGCTGTGATTTTTTGGTAAAAATGCTCGGTAAACGCTTTGAGATCTACATTGGCCGCATCCATGAATTGGTAAAATTCCCGCCGTGGTTCATCGCATACATAACCGGCAGTTACCGCAACGGTTTTAATCCCAATGTCATGACAGGCCTTTGCCACATCGATGGCGTATTCATGAAAGATCACCGGGTCATTATAGGTAAAGGCAACGCTTCGGCAATGTAACTCTCTTGCTTTTTGCGCAATGGCTTCCGGAGAAGCCTCTTCGGCAAGTGTGTTAACTTCCCGGGATTTGCTGATATCCCAGTTTTGGCAAAAGCGACATGAAAGATTGCACCCCGCGGTTCCGAAAGAGAGAACGGGGGTTCCGGGAAGAAAGTGATTCAAGGGTTTTTTCTCAATGGGGTCCACGCAGAACCCGCTGGAACGACCGTATGTGGTTAAAATAACCTGTTCATTTTGCCTTTCTCTCACAAAGCAAAGCCCCTGTTGGCCTTCGTTTAACTTGCAAAAACGCGGACATAAATCACACTGAATACGGCCATCCTCCAGGCGGTGCCAAAATTTGGTGGGAAAAAATCCTGTTTTAGTTTTTGTGGTTCCCATGGTTTTATTCCTTTTCCATTCCTTGTTCTCAACAAAAAAACATTTGTTCCCCAACTTCCATTTTATTATAATCCCCGAACAAAGGAAAGTTTGATGCAAAAAATTCATTATCCATCGGTTTCAGGTCTATTCTACCCCTCCGATCCTCATGATTTAAAGCGTGCGATTGAGGGTTACCTTCTCCCTTGTAGGATCTCCAGGTCTTTACCCAAAGCAATAATTGTTCCCCATGCGGGTTATATTTATTCTGGTCCCATTGCGGGCAGTGCCTATGGTTTGATCCAGCAAGGGAAGGGTATCATTCACCGTGTGGTCCTAATGGGAACCGCACACCGATTGGGGTTTTCCGGGTTGGCCGCTCCAACCTGTCAAACTTTTATGACCCCCTTGGGGCCTGTTCCCATTGATCTTCCCTCCATTCAACAAATTTCACAATTTTCACAGTTTCAATTTTTGGATGAAGCCCATGAACAGGAGCATAGCCTGGAGGTCCACCTTCCTTTTTTACAAACCGTGTTGGATCAATTTAAAATCATTCCCTTGGTGGTGGGTAATTGTTTTCCAGACGAGGTGGCCGATGTTTTGGATGCCCTGTGGGGAAAGGAGGAAACCCTGATTGTAGTGAGCTCTGACTTGAGTCATTATTTGGATGGAGAAAGCGCTAAAAGAATGGATGCGGAAACGTCCCAGGCCATTGAGGTGTTGCAATTGGAAAAAATTGAAACTGAACAGGCCTGTGGAGCGTATCCGGTGAGAGGTTTATTGGTTGCCGCAAAAAGGCATGGGATGATAGCGAAAGCCCTGGATGTGAGGAATTCCGGTGAGACCGCTGGTCCTCAGGACAGAGTTGTAGGATATGGGGCCTTTGGGTTTTGGGAAGTTTAAACCGTGGGTTTAAATGGACAAATTGACACCTTACCCAAAGGCACCATAATCTTCATTTTCCAAGAGGAAAAAAATTCAGAAATAGAAAGTCCTGAAACTTTGTTTAGGAAGGGATGCTGTCGGCCTCGGGTTCTGGCCTGGGCCAGGCATGAATAATGGCTTGAACAAGGGTGGCCAAAGGGATTGCGAAAAAAACTCCCCAAAAACCCCAAATTCCGCCGAAAAACAAAATGGCCACAATAATGGCAATGGGATGAAGGTTTACCGCCTCGGAGAAGAGAAGTGGAACCAGGACACTGGCGTCCAGGGCTTGAATGATGGCATAGGCAATCACCAGGTAGGCAAAAGGGACACTCCATCCCCATTGGAAAAACCCGATTAAAACCACAGGAATGGTGACAACGGTTGCACCGATATAGGGGACAATAACCGAAATCCCCACCAGGGCACCGAGTAGGATCGAATAACCCAATCCCAAAATGGCAAATACCACTCCACTGACCAATCCCACCAATAACATTTCCCAGAATTTTCCTTGAACATAGTTTCCGATTTGAGGGTCAACCGCTTTCCAGACCTGGGCTATGAGGTTATGTTCTTTGGGGATAAAGCCTTTTGCCCATTGAATGATCAAATGTTTATCTTTTAGAAAGAAAAACACCAATAATGGAAAGAGAACCAAGTAGACCACCAATGTAATTAGGCTGACCAGAGAAGAAAGGGATGCGGAAACAACTTTATGCCCCACGGAGCTTAACTCCGATAAAATGGTCTCAATCAGGTTTGTGACTTGTTGGTCAGAAATAAAGGGATAGTGTTCGGGAAGTTTTAATAAGGCTTCCCGGCCTTTATTCATCATTTTCGGTAGTTGTTGCATTAATTCGGTGACCTGGGAGGACAGCATGGGAATTAAGGCAAATAAAACAAATACCATTAGGGCAATAAAAACCAGGAAGACTAAGATAACCCCACGCAGACGGGGGACTCCTTTTTTTTCCAAAAACCCCACCACATCATCTAATAAATACGCGATCACCAGGCTGGCCAGGACCGGAAGAAGCATTCCCCCCATGTAAATGACAATGGCAAAGCCCAAAACCAGGGCAAGAAATAGAACAACGGCCTGAGGATCGGAGAAATATTTGTCAAACCATTTTTTTAGGATTTGAACCAAGTTTTTTCCTCAGCATACTAAGTGTTTCATTCATTTGAACGGTGTTTCTTATTGGGTATTGACGGAGGCCCAAAAATACCGTGCTTTAGAAACTCTGTCAATGTTAAAGACCATTCATTGATGGGTGCCGTTTTTCTGCTAATGAAAAGTTCTCTGTATACAATTGGGAGAGGTTATAACAGGCAAGGAAATTTTTCAATGGATTGGGCTGATTATCTTAACGGGATATTTTTTGATCGGGTGAAATTATTTAAAAGTACTTTGAGCGTTGTTTCCTCGCCCAATCAAGGAAGGGAAATTTTGTTTAAGGTTTTCTTTCCTTCCCTCCCCTTTTATTCATCAATAAATCTTCTCCCTAACAGTTGAAAGGAGAATTAAATGATTAGAGTTTCTCCGTTGGCTTGTTCTTTTTTTGCTTGGATCGTTCAAAATGGTGCATCTGAGAACCGCTGGATCAAAAAAAGGTGAGGTCAGAACCACCAGTTTTTCAATGTCTTAAAGAATAAAGGTCTTTCTATGAGGTTTGGCATGGGTGTTGCGTGAAAGTCCAGTCATGTTTTATAAAGCCGCTCTAAAATGGGGTTTTACCCATGGATTTTTCTCCTGTTTTAGAAGCGACCGCTGGCCCCCAATCAGAAGAAGGAGGTTTTATGTTTGACCGGATCATGGAATTGGTTCCAGAATCTTGGGCGGGATTTATAGAGTTTCTCATCACCCCCATTGCCTGGATTCCACAAATGCAGGAAACCCTTTTGAATTTCTTTCTTTATTCCTCTTCGGGATGGAGTGCCACGGGAAAGTTTGTTTTCTTTGTTTTCCCGGTCTTTCTCTTCGTGGTTGGAATTTGGACAACCCATCTTTCCCTCTATACACTTCCATTCCGTTCTCAAAGGGTGAAGTTTCTTTCCTCCCTTTTGGTGGGGTGGTGGGATTCAGCAAGGATGGTTTGGCTTTATTGGGTAGGTCTTTTTCGTTTGTTTGGTGTGGCCATTGGCTGGGTTTTGATGTTAACACGACTGAGCCTGATGTTGATTGCAGAAGCCATTAAACAGATGTTGGTGGCTCCCTTCCGAATGACCGGAAAGATGACTCGTGACTATTTTCAGCCGGGTGTTCCCTGGATAGCGTTTTCTTTGTTAATTTTCTGGTGTTTTTTGGAGGCAGTTATTTTTACGTATATCCTTTTTCCAACCATCGGGGAGATTCTCGCAGATTTAACCGGGATGGAACCTTCCCGGTTTATGGGAACCATTCTTTTCATTTTCCTCTTTATGCTGGTTATGGGAAGTTTTGCCTGTCTGAATGTTTTCCTTGAAGCTGTGAAGAAAAAGGAGGTGAAACTCATCATTCAGATGGTTGTGGTGGAATTATTTGTAATGTTTTTTGAGGTGATGTTTCTTTACCGGGAATTGGTGGATGCCATTGTTCCTTGGATTGCCCAGCAAACAGGGGAGAGATTTCAAGTCGGAATTGTCTTTATCCTGTCCGTGGCAACCTTCGGGTGGGTGGGTATTCGCGGAATGACCTGGTTTCTTTTTGGCCAATATGGGACCCCTCCGTTATTAGCCTTTATCTCAAGGAGACCCATGGCTCATTCGGAGGTTCCTGAAATGGTGCAAAAGCCAGTGGAGCAACCTGTGTGGTGGAAAGCCCCTTTAGGGGATTTTAAGCGCGAAATTGGCTGGCTACATGAGAAGAGTGAAGAATTCCTGGAATTCGTGGCTCTTCCGGCCCTCCATGTGATCGCTGCTGGGTTCAATTTTATTATGATCCTTCTTGTAGCTAGGCCTGTTTTTAGCCTGCCATTTAAGGGCCTTAAAGAAATTATGGAAACCCGGGAGGTTTTGACAACCATTCATTTGCAGCCCAAAAAGGTGAGCTCATGAAAAAGGAAACGATTTTCGACAAAGTGTTTTTGGTTGTGACGTTATTTTTTTTAGTTTCCCTTACCGCATGTACGTTCCAACCTAAGGAATCTAAACCGCGGTTAAGCCTGTTTATTGGCGTGGATGCCAGCGGCTCTTTCCAGAGTTCCGACTCTTATGAGAATGCCCTGGCGTTTCTTGCCTATTATATTTACGGGCATCTCAATGAATTGGAGGGTTTGAGCAAACCCAGAGCGCTGTATGTGGGGTCCATTGGTGGCCGTTCCATGGGAGAACCTAAGGCCTTTCATCCCATCCATGATTTTGATGGAAAAAGCATTGAGGAGATTGAAGAAGATCTTCGGACTTGGTTTTCCCCCAGGGATACCCTGACGGATTTCAATGCTTTCTTTGAAGAGGTGGCCCGAATTTCTAAAGACCGAAACCTGATCCTCGGTCCCATCAATGTGATGGTGGTCAGTGACGGAATCCCTGATGTGGCGTCTAATGGGACCCGTGCAGGCTCCAAGACCCTTTATGAAAACATCGACCTCAGTCCCATGGAATACCTTTCCCGGAGTCTGACGGTTCGTTTGGCCTATGCCAGCCCCAAAGTAGGGGATCAGTGGAGAAAATATGTTCCCCGGAAGCGGGTACGGTTTATGGTAGTGAATGCGGAGGTTATGAAAGGGTGGCAGCAACAAATCCAGCCTGAATTGGGTATTTCAGAGCAGAACCGGTTGTGGAAATGGGTAAAAGATAACGTGGATTATCGGGTTCGATCCAGAAGAGCCGCCTAACTTCATTTTTTAGTTTTTTTTTGGAACACTCGCGGCGGGAAAAAATTATTATAAAAAAAGCAGGGAAGTTCATTTATTTCCCTGCTTTTTTCTTGTGTCTAAACCAAACTTGGCATTGACCGGGCAATATCCAATGACACTGGTGACAATAGCAAATAACGCAACAATTCCAAAAATCAATATCAGTGCAAAATCCCCACCGACAAAAACAATTGACAACGAAAGAATGCCTATTCCAATCCGAAAAAACCGATCCAATAAGCCCACATTCTTTTTCATGAGTTGTTCCCTTTCTTCCACAAAGACCGCTTCAGTTTAAGTTCTGATCATAGGAAATATTGAAAATAGAAGTCAATACAAGGAGAGAAAAAAATTGTATTGATTGACAGAGGGCGGACGCATCGTTATTCTTATTTCTTTTATTTAATGTGATCATCAATCAAAATGACACCCAAAGACATTTTCGTCCCCGCATCCATAACACAACTCAAAACCATTGATCCTGAAGAAATCCGTGTGGTGGAGCTGAGCCTTCCAGAGGATTGCCAAATCGATGGGAAACCATATCCGATAAAGGACAAAATGTGGCCAGGCACCGCTTTTTTATCCAAGCCTTTTGGTTCGCGCACTCAAAAATTCCGTAGAAGAATGTATACCCGGTCCAATTTTCCTTCAAACCACCCTGGGGTTCTGGAAACGGTGGTTAACCATACCCACGCAGAAAAAGCCGATACCTCTATTTGGTGGCAAACTCCAGAAGCCCAGGCGTATCAATCCTCCG
Organism: Nitrospiria bacterium; assembly: GCA_036397255.1. Classification (NCBI taxonomy): domain Bacteria; kingdom Pseudomonadati; phylum Nitrospirota; class Nitrospiria; species Nitrospiria bacterium. Next base: position 5,363 of record DASWJH010000012.1, on the reverse strand, counting down.
GAAATAAAATTGATGTGTTGGTCAGGTTTAATCCTGAGACCTTCGAATGTGAAATCTTTGAGAATGCTTTGCATTGTGATCCTCATAACCTCCGGTTAGAGGCGGATGGAGAATGGCAGACCATGAAATACCTAGCCATCGCCCTTTCAACCGGAATTACCCCATTTCTTTCCTATCTTCGTTACATGAAAGAAATGAATTTTGGAAAAAGTAATTCAAAAACAGGGGCCCACCTTACACTGATTGCCAGCGCTAAGCGGTTTGAGCAGTTAATCGCTCATGAAGAACTCCTTTGTTTGGAGAAAGATTATAAACAGAATTTTCGATACCATCCGGTCCTAACAAGAAAATGGCCCGAGGATTGGAAATTTACAAAGGGAAGAGTGGTTAAAGCCCAACAGGGAATAGATGGCCATGAGCAATATGATATTGAGCCGATGAAGCGAATAATCCCTGATTTAAAAAACTATCATCTTCGATTTTGTGGAGGGAAGATAGCTCGAGACCATATAGAGCAGGGATTAAAACAGGCAGGGGAAAGCCCTTTAAGCTTTAGAGCAGAGGTTTGGTGAGCCCGATCTTTGTTTGCTTTAATGCAGTGTTTCAAAATTAACTTAACTACGATTTCATTCCGGACGTTTCTGCTCCCGCGGAAAAGGGCCGGAATTCAGTATTCTAAAGTTTCTGGATCCCCGCTTTCGCGGGAATGACGTTCTTGAATTATTCAAGGCTTTTGGGGCCCTAAGGACTAGGTTGTTTAATTTCAGAGTATGGGGGTAAAGTGGTGAGCCGGGGATCATTTACATTTCCTCCCAATGTAAAGTGATATATGCTTTGATATTTTAAATCGCTTAACCCCAGTAGTTCATGCATTGGATCGTCAAAAAAACAACCAATTCCTGTTCCCCTTAAACAAAACGCTTCGGCCTCTAAATAAAGCATCTGTCCAACCAGACCCGCTTCCCAAAAAAGGCGGGGATAGAACCAAGCCCCGTATGTGTTTAACGGTACATCAAACTCCGCAATCATTCCCAGGCTAAAGCAACCATCCGCAGCTATTCCCTGGTGACAGGAGATCTGCTCGGAGACGCGTTTTGCATCTCCCACCAAAAGCCTGAAAAAATCCAAATCCCCTGGGCAAGAGGCGGGTTTTTCCCATAAGAATTCTTTATTCATTGCGTTTTTAATTTCTTCCAGTTGGGATGGGTTCCGAACCAGGAAGTAGAGCCCTGGATTCAAATTCTCTACTCTGTGAATAAAAATTGCCAGGTGGATTTTGGGGTCCCAGGGAAGGGTGTTAAAGGGAAATTGGGCAGGGCCCACCAATGTTTTCCTGAAAATTTGATATAATCCCTCATCCACCATACCGGTCTGTCCATTTAAAGACAGACAACTTCGACGTTGATGGAGGATTTTCCGGAAAGAAATCGGGGTTGTTCCGGCCTCTAATATTTTTCTTTCGGGGATTGGAGGAGACACCTGTGGGGTTTGCGGTTTTATACTTGCGTCGGCTGTTTGATCAATAATGGGCCAATCCACATGACTAGGGCTAAGGCAATTGGGTTTTCCAGCCCAGGTGAGGGTTTTAAATTTAACCAAAGTCTCCTCAGAAATAGTAAAAGTTGGGTTTTTTTTACCTTGAGGGTAGATGACAAGAAGGCATTCTGTGTGTTCAGGTTCTGTTCCTTTTGGAGCGGAAATGCCCAATAAAGTTTCCAATTCAATGGTTGAAAGGTGGTCTAATAGAATGGCTTTCCAACCTAATCCTGCGGCGGCTAAACTCACGGTGGCAATGGCATGGCCGAGGTCATGCTGACAGTATCGAAAGGCTCTTTCCCCATATTTCCACGCCTCCCGCCAAAAAATAGAGGTTAAACCGATCAAAACGGAACCATTGGGAAAAGATCCAGAAAGTTCTTCCCATAGGTCATTAGAAAATTCTGTGCGCTTTTCCAGTGCATGTTCTTTCGGTGCATAGTGACAGACCATGGGTTGGTCACAAACCTCGGGAATCGACCCGCAGATGAGATACCCTTCGGTCGGGTGGAGATTTCCACTGGAAGGGTTTACCCGGAGAGCCCATTTTACCCCTCCTGCTTGTTTCCAAGCCGATAAAGCCAAGCTGTCATAGAAAAGTTGTGAAATTGTTTTTCGCTTTAAAGGTTCAGGGGGAATGTTTCCTTCAACAAAGACAGGTTCATATAAAGGTTTTACCCCTGGTGGAAGGTGGTCTAATGGGATCAGTTCCGCCCCTTCATAACGCCGAAAAGGGTCCGGTTGATTGGCCCAATCCAACCCTCCCGGGCTACGGGCGTACCGGTCAAAGTAATGTTTTGTGGATTGGTGGTAGTTAATAACAAGGGAAATATTATCTTTAGAATCTTGATCCATTAATTTTCCAAAAATTACACACCGTAGAATTGAGGGGTAAATTTGGTCATTCCCACAGAGGCGGGAATCCAGAAACAAAACCTGGACTATCCCCTCCCCCCCACGGAGGTGACCAATTGAATACTTCTAAGCTTGCTACCAGGTAATCTATTTTATAGTTAAATAAAAAAACCGCTTTTATTTTCCTTCATAATTTTATGGGGAGATTGTGTTTGAAGTCTATTTTAAAATGCGGATTAAACCTAAATGACCCATTCAGGGAAAAAGGTTTGGATGGTGTTAACTGCTTCCTGTAATGTTGATTTTTGATATGCTCCCCTCCATACAAGATTTCAAATGTAAATCGATAGTCCATCTCCGATTGGATAAATCTCTTCTATACAAATTCGAAAAAAAACAATAAACTTAAAAAAAATGGCTATATCAAGAAAATCCAAGAAAAAACATCCTTCAAATCCATGTTCATTTCGTTTGGGGTAAAAATCTTTTAATTTCGAAAAGAACATTTTAAATGGTTGCGTTTTGGTCCATAAGAAATGCTTAAGAATCCCTATTTAATAAATGGAACTATTTTCTTAATTGCATTAGTTGGGTTTATAAGTGTGTTATTCGCTACGCATATAGGAGTTGGAATATCTCCCGATTCTACAGGATATATTGAAGAGGCACGGAATTTACTTGATGGATTTGGAATTAGTCAAATTTCTAATACGGGAAAAGTAATACCAATAAGTGTGCATCCGCCGCTATTTCAGACCTTAATAGCAATTATCGGCTTTTTTGATATTGATCTAGCGGTAGGAGCAAGGTGGATTAATGCTTTCTTTTTTGGTGCCAATATAGTTTTGGCTGGCCTTATAATTCAACAACATGTCCGCAGTTCTTGGTATCCATCAATTCTCGCCACATTTATTATACTGATATCTGTTGACCTGCTACATATTCATTCGATGGCTTGGACCGAACCCAGCTTTATATTTTGGGGTATCCTTGGAATCTACTTATTAGCTAAGCATATTGAAAATCAATCAAGAGTACTCTTAATGGCATCCGCTTCAGCAATCGCACTAGCATGTCTTTCTAGATATCCAGGGGTAACATTGATAGCAACAGGAGTTGCAGGGATTATCTTTCTGTCTAGAAAACCATTAAAGGAAAGAATGTTTGATTCCTTGATATTTGGGTTTATCAGTTCAGTTCCATTAATCCTTTGGCTTTCTAGAAATATGTTTATTGAGGGAACACCAACTTCACACCCATTTGGGTTTCATCCTATTACTCTTCAACATATTAAGACGGCTCTTCATACATTCTCGTTTTGGATATTTCCATCAACCAACCCTAATAGTCTAATCGGCGCTAGTCTTCTCGTTATGCTTGTGGTTCTGCCTACCTTGAATATTCTTCAAATAAAAAGAAAAAATATGGGCAAAGGATATTCTTTCCAAGATGCAATCGGAGTTGTTCCTTTCCTAGGTATAATCTTTGTCGTCATATATTTTATTTTTTTGATTAGTATAATTTCGCTATTTAATTTATGGGTACAACCTGAAAAGCGAATTCTGTCGATAGTACATGTGTTCTCCGTAATTACAATTGCATGCATTGCGTATAATTTAGCTAAAAATTGCACTATGTCAGGACCTGCTATCATATTTATTATTGTTGCTAGCATGCCATTGGCAGCACACCACTTAAGAAAATCTGTAAATTGGGTTATTCATACCCATAACAATGGTCTTGGTTATACAAGTAAATTCTGGGCCAATTCCCAATTCATCCAGCATGTTAAGCTTCTTCCTGCCAATAGCGAGATTTTTACTAATGCACCAGACCTTGTAAACTTTCTGACAACCAAGCGAACTTGGATAATACCCTTTAGAATTGATCCGCAAAGCGGGTTAAAGGGGGAAAATTATGAAGTTAACCTGGCAAGGTTCAGGGAGAAATTAAGAAATAATAACAATACATTTTTAGTTTATTTTAATCCTTTGAGTGTTAGCGGTGTGAGCCTTAGCCGTCCGTTTATGGCTTCTGAAAAGGACATTATTGGAGGATTACCATTTGAGGCGATTTATTCTGGAAGCGAGGGAACAATTTATAAGAGGAAAGAATAATTACAATTCTACAACAATGCTTGCCTTCGTAAAGTTCACATATGAATTCCATAAATCAAAGAGAGAATAACATAAAAACCAGCCCCAGCCCATAATTGTACCTCTTACAGTTAATTTGCGACATCATTATCTCTTTCTCTCCGTAATCCTTAGTAGAAAGGTTTTTGTTCCTAAAGCATTAGTAGTCAACTACTATTGATTTAATTTGTTTGGGTAGAGAAATAAGATCTATTCTTCAACATTGCAAAGATAACCCGGATCAGTTTATGAGCAGTAGCTAGTATTGCTTCTTTGAAAGACAAGCCCTCCTTTTTTCTCTTTTCATAATACGTTTTAAATAAGGTATCCTCCCGGCTAACATGTTTGGCCATTAGGAAGATAACCCTTCTGAGATGGCGGTTTCCCCTTTTAGATATCTTGCTCTTTCCTTCAAACTTTCCTGATTGATGAACGGTGGGGTCTATTCCCGCATAGGCGATCACACCTTTAGCAGTAGGGAAATTTGTGATATTGCCTATTTCTGCAAGAAAGGTAGCCCCTGTTTGATCACTAATCCCCTTGATCGATGTGATGATCTGAAGATCATTAACTACCGTTTCCTCACAAAATTTAACGAGTATCTCGGTGATTTTATTCTGTCTTTCAATCACATACAAAAGTGTTGAGATCTTCTCCGGTAATATAAGCTCTTTTGCTGCATTGACAGATGCCACCCCCTCTGTGCCAATAATGATGAGACACCTCCCCCATGTTAAATTAGAGTAGAGGGCGGGGAGGAAAAAAGATTATGATCGTTAATAAGAATAAAACAATCCAGGAGAACAGAGGATCTTTGATCTCCCAGAATGGAACCTC
>DASWJH010000011.1 GCA_036397255.1 Nitrospiria bacterium | reverse complement strand
GAATGACGAACTGGATTTTGCAGGAACCTCTAATACTTCAAAGGCTTCAACCACAGAATGACTTTGACTTGACCCTTGCCCTGTATGGACCTTAAACACTTTTTAACAATTTTTACCCACTCGATTACACGAAGACCCATTGTTTTTTTAATTGAATTTCGAAGAAGGAGATCAGCTTTTTGAGGAATCGTTATTTCGTTTTTTTAATCAGTATGACTTTACTAGGCCCTCTTGTTTTTTCTTGTTCCAAAAAGTCTGAAGAGGTGCAATCACCCAGTTCCCCCCGGGTTCATCCCAAAACCTCAGGAGACCCCACACGGGAAATGGTTTTTATTCCCGCAGGTCCTTTTTTAATGGGAAGCAGTGAAGAAGATGAGGAAGGAATTGGTTCGGAATTCGGGACGGTGAAACCACTCTATATGGATGAACATCCCCTTCACCGAGTGATGGTGGCCGCTTTTTGGATCGACAAGTATGAAGTCAACCATTTGCACTATAAGCAGTTTGTGGAAAACACCGCCTCCCGTCCTCCCGGGAGTTGGCCGGAGGGACAATTTCCGCTTCCTTATGCTCATTACCCCGTGACCTATATCAGTTGGTATGAGGCAAAGCGGTTTTGTGAGTGGGCTGGTAAGCGTTTGCCGACTGAAGCGGAATGGGAAAAAGCCGCCCGGGGAACGGACGGGCGTCGTTATCCTTGGGGAAATGAATTTGATCCATCCAAAGCCAATACCGGGGAATCGGACCCGAGAGAGCTGGCCCCGGTGGGGAGCTTTGAGATGGGGAAGAGCCCCTATGGTGTCCATGATATGGTTGGAAATGTTTGGGAGTGGGTGGACGATTGGTATCATCCCTACCCTGGAAATGCTTACCAAAGCGAAGCTTTTGGTGAAAAAAACAAGGTTTTAAAAGGAGGAAGTTGGGGAGGAACGGGACATTATGCTCTTAAAATTTTTTATCGAATCCCTTATCGCCTGTATGCTCCTCCGGAAGATGCCTATCCCGATGGCGGTTTCCGCTGCGCAAAGAATGGTTAGTCGGTATCTGATTTTTCGATTTCATCAATCTCTCCTGAATTTAAATAGTGAATCACTTTTTCCATGCTTTCATCCTCCCCGAAAAGAACCAATTGATCTCCCGATTTCAGTAAAAATCCTGGACTGGGATTGGAACGGACCACCCCTTCACGCACCACCGCAATGACGGAAGCCCCTGCTTTTTTACGAAGGGAAATTCCTTCCAGGGTTTTCCCATTGGCAAACGCTCCTTCGGGGAGCAGAGCCGTCTCAATATCCATTTTTCCCATCATTTCTGGAATCTGAAGGAGGGCATGGAAAGATTGAGGGATACCCCTGAACATTTCATACCGCTCACTTCGAATTTCCTGTACCTGCTGTTGAATAATGGGACGGGCGATTCCGAACCGTCGCAAGACCCGGGCAAAAATCTCGATGGAGGTTTCAAATTCCTCCGGAATGACTTCATTGGCACCCATCTTAAAAAGAAGGTCCATTTCGGAAACATAGCGGATCCGGACAATTATGTGAATGGGAGGGTTCAATCTTCTGGAAAGGGTAACCATTTGTAAAATCGACGACGGATCGGATATGGCAAAGACCACCACCTTGGCATCTGTCAGTCCCACAGATTTTAAAACCTCTTCCCTCGCGGCATCCCCGTAATAGATCGGCTCCCCCACTTCCCGGTATTCCTTCACCACCTCTGAGTTGAGCTCGAGAATGATATACGGTATTTTGACCACCTTTAATACCCGGGACAGGTTTCTTCCATTGATGCCATATCCCACAATGACCACATGATCTTTGAGAGGAGGGGGTTGGTCTCCAGGGGACTTTTCGGAAATTTCCGGCTGGATCCACCCCCGGGCGCTTCCAAATCGGTCGGCTTGCTCCGCTACCCATGGACCCATTTGAATGAGAATCGGGGTGAGGATCATGGTCACAATGGAGGCAGAAAGGAAGGTCTGGAAAATTTGGGCCGAAATGATTCCCTGGTCCAAACCGACTGTTGCCAAGACGAAAGAGAATTCTCCCACCTGGGCCAAAGCCATGCCCATTAAAACGGCGATCCGGTGGGAATATCGGAAAAGAAAAGCGGGGGCTCCTGCCACGAGCGTTTTGAGGATGAGGATTAACCCGATCCAAAGAAGAACCTCGGCCCAATTTTCTATTAAAAAGGTAATGTCCATCAACATGCCAACAGAAATAAAAAATAGGCTGTACAGCCCGTCGCGAAAAGGAAGGGTTTCCGCCAAAACCTGGTGCCGAAACTCCGATTCGGAAATCACCAAACCGGCGATAAATGCTCCGAGGGCTAAAGAGAGTCCCGCCTTGGAGGTCAGCCATGCGGTTCCCAAGCATAATAAAATGACACCGATCACAAAGGTTTCCCTGCTTTTGGTCCGACTGATTTGAAATAAGAACCATGGGATTAAATAGCGCGCCCCAATCAAGGTCAATACAATCAGCAAAGCTGCCTTGCCGAGGGCCCAAGGAATGGCCTTCCATCCATCCCCCGTAAAGTCAGAAAGGAGGGGGGTGACCAGCATAAGGGGAACGATGCATAAATCCTGAAATAAGAGTATCCCCAGGGAGAAACGGCCATGGGGAGCGTCCAGTTCACCGCGATCCATTAAGATTTTTAATACAATGGCGGTGCTGCTCAAACTCAGCAGAAAACCGATAAACAGGGCTTGCTGAAAGGTAAATTTTAAAAGAAAGAAAATAATGGTGACCAGCAGGATGGTAACGCCCACTTGGAACCCTCCTCCAAGGAATACCATTTTTCGAATTCGGCTAACCTGCTGAATGGAAACTTCAATGCCTACAGAGAAAAGAAGAAGGATGACCCCAATATTGGCCAAAACCTCCACCTGTCGGACATCATCGACTAAAGACAAACCGTAAGGACCGATTAGGATTCCGGTCACCAGAAAACCGATGATGGTGGGTTGTCTCACCCGTTGGAAGACGGTAACCACCAAAATTGAGAAAAAGAAAACGACAATTAGATCTGTGAGAAAAGTAAATTCCTGTTCCATAAAGGTTTTCGCTTGGATCCGCGGGGTTAGGGAGCCGGTTTTCCGGTATTCAAAGTGTTCCCTGCTTTTTTAATTGTGGAGGTTTTTGGATATGTGTTGAAAAGCCCCCTGGTGTTATTCAAAAGGGCCGTACCATCTTCATTTAAAAAAGTGAGGGGCCGAAAAGTGGGTTGCGGAGTTATTTCCGGGGGAACCGATGATCCGGTTCTACCGGGGGGAGCCACTATGGCCGATAATTGTTCCCGGCCAAACTTTTGGGAGCGTTTCCTTCTTTTTTACGGAAAATATGACAGAGGAATCTTTTTAAAAATTAAAAACCGGTTTCCTTTGCAAGATCTTCCGCCTCGTCAACCAAATTTCGGATCAGTTCCAGTCCTCCGTCCCAGAAATTAAAGGCAGTAATGTCCACTCCGACCTTTTTTAAAAGGTTTTCGGGTTTGTCTGACCCTCCTGCCGATAGGAGATCAAGATATTTGGGAACAAATGTTTGGCCATCATTCAGGTAACATTTATAAAGGGCAAGAACCAACAACTCCCCGAATGCATAAGCGTAACAATAGAAAGGAGAATGAATAAAATGAGTAATGTACAGCCACCACCACCCGTAATCTTCCCTTAATTCTACGGAATCTTTAAACATATTCCGGTTTGCTTCAAGCCAAAGGGCGTTGACCGGGGTGTCCGACAGTTCACCCTGTTCCCGTCTTGCATGATGAAGGCGTTGTTCAAAACGGGTCATGGTTACCTGACGAAAGACGGTGGCAAAAATATCTTCCAGTTTTCCGCACAGTAAAGCCAGGCGCGCTTTGGGGTCTGTTTCTTTGCCTTTGAGTGTATGAAACACCAGCATTTCCCCGAAAACGCTGGCGGTTTCTGCGGTGGTCAGGGGTGTATCCGATTGAAAATAGCCTTGTCCCCTTGAAAGGTATTGATGAATCCCGTGTCCCAACTCGTGTGCCACGGTCATGACATCCCGGGGCCGGCCTGTGTAATTAACTAAAATGTAGGGATGGACGGAAGGGACGGTTCCGTGGCTAAAAGCCCCTCCGCGTTTTCCGGGTCTCAGTTCCGCATCAATCCAGTTTTTTTCAAAAAAGAGGGAGGCAATCTCCCGCATTTTGGGAGAGAAATCCCCAAAAGAGGAAAGAACCGTTTCTTGACATTCTTTATATGAAATCGCTCTGTTTTCTTGAAGCATGGGGGCGTACCGGTCATAATCGTATAGTTTTTCCAACCCCAAAATCCGCCGTTTCAAATGATAGTAGCGGGCCACCAGGTTGTAGTTTTCCTCACACCTATTCAGCAGGGTTTCTACGGACCTGGGTTCGATTTCATTGGAGAGGTGACGGGAAGACATGGGACCAGAATAGGAACGCAGCCGGTCATTACTGGCGTGTTCTGCTACGACCACATTGAATATAAAATTTAAGATCCTGCAATTACTTTTTAAACCCAGGGTCAGTGCGCTGGAGGCCTCTTTTCGAATCTCGCGGTCCGGGTCATGCAATAAAGCTAAAATCTCCTGTTCCGTAAGATTTTTTATTTCTCCTTTTCTTTTCATTGGAAATTGGACGGCGCTAATAACTTCTTCAAATAACCGTTCAAAAGCACTGATCCCCGTATTGGATTTTTCATCCAGAATTTTTTCCTCGGGTTCGGAGAGACGATGGGGTTTGTACTTGCGTTCCGTTTCCAGAAAATGCCGGTAATGGGCCAATTGATTTTTATTCAAAATTTCTTTTACTTTCTTATCGGAAAGGGACAACCACTCCAAATCAAAAAAGATGAGGTGTTTTCTGATTTCGGTGAATTTTTCCCGCATGGCCTGCATAAATGCTCCGTTGCGGGGATCCTGATTGTTGCCGGAAAAAACCAGAGATGCAAAAGAGAGTATCTTGCCGGATTTTTCAAAGATTTGTTCCAGTTGTTGGACGGCCCGAAGTAAGGTATCGGGGTCAAGGTTTTTATTTTTAATTTTGGACCGATAGGTTTCCTCAAAGGATTCTGCCGCTTGATCGATTTCTTTTAAATCCTTTTCAATTTTAGGATCTTCAATGGAGTTGTATAAATCGGAAAGATCCCAACGTATTCCCTCGGCTCCTTGAGATTTCGTTTGCAGGTTTGACAATCAATCCTCCTCTTAAACAACCTGTGAATAGAAATGGTTAACTCGTTTCATCCTACCATAAATTTTTCTTATCTACCACTACCAAATCCCTCTTGCCCTTGGTGTCAAAGGGACATTTTTTATTAATCTAACATATTTTTGCTTGTCCATTTCTTAAAAAAATAAATCGGATCGTTCAGTTTTTTTGAAGGAAATTGGCTTGAACCCATAACCCCCGAATGTGGTATGATGGAAACCTCCAGTGAGTTGAGGTGAACGTTTAATGATGAAATGGGCCACAAGCATTGCCGAAGGGTTATCTCCTGACCTTGCCCTTAAGCACTGCATTTCTGAAATTCAAGAAGTGTTGGGTCCGGATCCGGTTGACCTTGTTTTTGTTTTTCTATCGCCACACTACCAAAAAACTTATGAAGAGATTCCAGCCCAGGTGATGAAAGGGCTTCAATGCGGGACCCTAATCGGGTGTTCTGCCGCAGGAATAATCGGAGGAGGGAGAGAGATTGAACAAAAAGCGGCCCTCAGCCTGACGGCGGCTCGCTTACCCAATGTTTCCTTAAAACCCTTTTATGCGGGAATGGGTCAACTCCCCACATTAGATGCTAGTCCTCAGACGTGGAGGGATTGGGTTGGAATTCCTTCGGGTCAAATTCCCCATTTTGTCATACTTGCAGATCCGTTTTCATTTAATCCCGAGGGTCTTCTTTTGGGTCTGGATTTTGCTTTTCCACAATCCTCAAAAGTGGGTGGTTTGGCCAGCGGTGCGGTCCGTCCGGGTGTAAATGCTCTTTTCTTAAATGAGGCCATTTATCGAAACGGTTTGGTGGGCCTATCTTTGGTGGGAAATATAATGGTGGATACCGTTGTGGCCCAGGGTTGCCGCCCTATTGGGTATCCCATGCATATTACCCAGTGTGACCAAAACCTGCTTTTAGGCCTGGATCGGGAAAAACCCATCAACATTCTGAAGGAATTGTTAGACTCTCTCGATGACCAAGATCGGGAATTGGCCCAACATTCCCTTTTTCTGGGGATTGTTATGGACCCTCTCAAAGAAGATCTGAAACAAGGGGATTTTTTAATTCGGAATATTCGGTTCGAACCTCTGAATGGGGTTTTGGCTGTTGGGGCGGATTTACATGAAGGGCAGACCGTGCAATTTCATTTGCGTGATTCCAAAACCTCTTCCGAAGATTTGGATTTAATGTTAACCCGCCATTTAATGGAGCATAACCCTAGGGTTTCCCAAGGGGCGTTGCTTTTTTCTTGCTTAGGACGGGGCCAACATCTTTACGGATATCCCAACCATGATAGTGACCTTTTCAGGCAGAAAATGGGATCGATCCCATTGGGGGGGTTCTTTTGCAATGGTGAAATCGGGGCTGTGGGTCCATCCACCTACCTACATGGGTATACCAGCTGCTTTGGTATTTTTAGGCCGATTCAGGATATCCATTAATTCCATGACGCCCTTTCTTGAGGGCAAGGGTTCATGAAGGCTGGGAAAAGTTGGGTTTAAAATCCCCCTCCCCCCCTGCGGCCACAGAGGAAAAGCTTCTGGGATTATTTTTAAATGCGAATCGCTTCTTTGATTGCCAGTGCCACAGAAATCGTCTGCGCCTTGGGCCTTCGGGAACAGTTGGTGGGGGTTTCCCATGAATGTGATTTTCCCCCTGGTGTAGAAAACCTTCCTATTTTAACCAAACCCCAAATTGACACCAAAGCGAAAAGCGAGGTCATTGACCAATCGGTTCGGAAAATTCTTCAAAATGGAATGAGCGTTTATACTATTCGGACGTCTATTCTTGAAAAAATTAAACCGGATTTGGTAATCACCCAGGATCAGTGTGAAATATGTGCGGTTTCCCTAAAAGAGGTTGAAACCGCTCTTTGTTCTTTGACTCTTCCGACCACCCGCCTTTGCACGTTGCAGCCCAATTTTTTCCATGACATTCTGAATGATATAAAACGGGTGGCTGAAATGGCAGGTGTACATGATAGAGGGGAAAACCTGGTCAGCCAGATTCAAAACCGGGTGGACTTCATTTCTCATCGCCTAAGGCCCGTTGGGAGTCGGCCGACGGTGGCTTGCGTAGAATGGTTGGACCCCTTGATGATTGCGGGAGGTTGGATGCCGGAATTGGTAAGATGGGGAGGGGGAGAACCTGTTTTGATTCAATCCAACGAGCTTTTTTCAAAACCGACTTGGGAGGATGTGCGGAAAGCGGATCCTGATATCATTGTGATTCTCCCCTGTGGGTATGATCTTTCCCGAACCCAACAAGAGCTCAGCCAAAGCACTTTATCAGATCGGTTGGGGGAATTCCGGGCTACTCGAGAAGGGCGGTGTTTTTTAGTCGACGGAAATGCTTATTTTAACCGGCCCGGACCACGAATTGCCGAAAGTGCCGAAATCTTGGCCCATATTTTACATCCTTCCTTTTTGGATTCCCCTGAGGTTCCTGACCCTTTCTACCACATCTGGAAATCCTAACTGAGAGATTTCATTTACCCTTAGAGATGGTTCCAAAAAACCCGCGGCCTATCCCTTGACCATCCCCCGTTTGCTGATATACTTCGAAGAAGGGTTCCCCTAGATAAAAGTCCTGAATCACTGATGAATACCCCAGTTGAACAAAGTTTAGAAAAAATCGAAAACCGGGAGTGGCAACTCCTGAGCCTGACCCTCGGCCTCCTATTGGTGTTTGGAGCGGTAACGGTTTTTGCGTTTTATTTTATTCAAGGGCAGGATCAAAACTCAGAAAACTTTTTCGGATCTATGGCACACCGGGCTTTGATCGGGTTGTTTGTATTGGTTTGCCTCTTTTGTGTTTATGTTTTTCACTCCCGGGCGACTTTCGGAAAAATGAGAAATTTGCTTGAAATGCAAGCCATGCGGGATCCGCTTACCGGGTTGTTTAACCGGAGGTATTTTGAGGATCGGATGAAGGAGCAAAAGGCCCGTGCGGACCGGTATCGAACTGTGGTTGCCCTTCTTCTTTGTGATCTTGATCATTTTAAAGATTTAAACGACAACCAAGGTCACCAGGTCGGTGATGATGCCTTAAGGGAGGTGGCCCTCGGTCTTCAGGATGCCACCCGGGGATCGGATTTGGTTTTTCGGTGGGGCGGGGATGAAATGTTGGTTGTGCTCTCGGAAACCACACGGGAGGGGGTATGCTTTGCCGCGGATCGGATTCGGGAAGGCGTTCTTCGTTTGAGCGAAAAAATTCAACACCCTTTGGATATCAGCATCGGAGTGGCTCTTTATCCAGAGCATGGCGATAGTATTGATAAATTGATTTTATTAGCGGATCGGGCCTTATATATTGCGAAAAAGGGAGGGGGCAAGGTGCACATCGGCGAGGATGTTTATCCTGTAAATGAGAAAAGTGTTGATATTATTTTCCAACCGGTCATGGATACCCGCTCGGATCAAATTCTCGGATATGAGGCCCTCAGCCGGGATCCCAGCGGGAAGTTAAGTATTCTGGAATTATTTAAGCGGTATCAGGCGGTGGGACAACTCAATCAATTGAAATGCCTTTGTTTTCATTTGCAGCTGGAACGGGCGAAAGCCTTGGGGATACAGAAAGTGTTTATCAATGTAGATTTTAATATGCTCAACCAACTCGAATCGGTACAAAAACCCGATGGAATAGATGTCATCCTGGAAATCTCAGAAGGGGAAGCGCTGTATGAAGTGGAGCGTTTTTTAGAAACCGCCAGGCGGTGGCGCGCCTTGGGATTTAAGTTTGCAATTGATGATTTTGGTGCTGGTTTTATTTCATTGCCTTTTGTTGCCAGGCTCATTCCCGACTATATCAAAATGGATCGTTCTACCATTGTTCAAGCCGCTTCTTCAGAGCAGTTTGGTAATTTTTTAAAAGACCTGGTGCTCGCTTTACGCAACTATTCCAAAGAGGGAATCATTGCAGAGGGGATCGAAAATGAAAAAGAATTAAAGGTTGCCAAGCGTATCGGGGGATTTTTGGTTCAAGGCTATTTATGGGGAAAAGAAAAAAATTTGAGTTAAGATAAACCAATTGATTTAAAAACCTCCTGATTGTCCTGCCAGAATGCCCTTCCATTTGAAGTGATTCATCCTTTCCGGGGAATATAATATTGGGTTCCCTGTCCCATGTTTTGAATTTGTTTGTAAAGGTCTTCTAGATCCATTCGGTTATGGACAAAATCCATCTCAGTGGTTTGAATCACAAGCAACGGAGTTTCGTTGTAGTGAAAGAAAAAATCATTGTAGGCCTGGTTGACGGAATGGATATAGTCCCAAGAAATTTCTTTTTCATATTCTTTTCCCCGGAGCAGGATCCGTTCCATCAGTATTTCGGTTTGTGCTTGAAGATAAATCACCAGATCCGGTTTCGGAAGGCGCAGATTCAGGAGGGCGTAAATTTGATCATAAAGCCCCAGCTCACTTGGGGTTAGGTTGAGGGATGCAAAAAGCCGGTCTTTCGGGAGAAAATAATCAGTTACCGTGACCCGGTGAAAAAGGTCGGGTTGTTTCAACTCTTCTAATTGACGATAGCGGGAAAGAAGAAAAAAAAGTTGTGTTTGAAATGCAAACCGTTCAGGATCTTTATAGAAGGAATATAAAAAAGGATTATCCTCAACATGTTCTAGAATTTCCCGCCCGTTCATCTCCTTGCTTAAGAGGGAAACCAAACTGGTTTTCCCCACCCCGATGGGCCCTTCGATGACAAGGTAAGAAGGGTCTATCATGGTATCTCTCCTGGAACACCCGAGGGGCAGAACGGAGAAACCGAATAAGGCAGCATCTGGGGTGTACCCTTTAGATCATTCAGAAGGGTTTTAATGGTTTTTTTTAAAATCGGATGAACGGTTGAAGGGGCAATTTCAGCCAATGGGGTTAAGACAAAACGGCGTTCTGCCAACCGGGGATGTGGAATTTGAAGGCGTTCCTGTTCAACAATGCGGTTTCCAAACATTAGGATATCCAAATCCAGTGTTCGAGGACCCCAGGTTTGATGACGAACCCTTCCTTCCTGGTTTTCAATCCGCAGACAATGAAATAAAAGTTCTTCGGGCTCCAAAAGGGTCCGGAGGGCAACCACTTCATTGAGAAACCAGGGTTGGGAAACAGGCCCTTCGGGCTGGGTTTCATAGACGGGAGAGACCCGGGTCAACGCGGTTTTGGAAAGAGCCTCCAATTGGTCCTGGGCTCTTTTTAAAAAAAGGGCACGGTTCCCCAGATTGGAGCCTAAACCGATATAGCAAATTTCTCCCATAAGGTTTTCTCTAAAGCCCAATTTTTTTGATCCGTTGGGCTGCTTCTAAAAGCCGTTCTTTGGGTACCGTCAAGGTCATCCGGATGTACCCTTCTCCAGCTTCTCCAAACCCAACCCCTGGGGTGGTGATGATTCCCGCTTTTTCAAGAAGAATTTTTGTTAACCCGGTTGAAGTGTAGCCTTTTGGGGTTTCCGCCCAAACATAGAATGCGGCTTTCGGAGGTTCTACATTAAACCCCATCTCCCTGAGAGGAGGAATGAAAGCATCCCGTCGGGCTTGGTAGGTTGATCGAATGGTTTCCAAAGGGCTGTTTCCCATATTCAAAGCGCTGATTCCTGCTTCCTGAATGGCTTGAAAAACCCCTGAATCAATGTTGCTTTTAATTTTTCCAAGGGCCGCAATCACATCGGGGTGGCCCACTGCGAACCCAATCCGCCATCCGGTCATATTGTAGGTTTTGGATAGGGAATGAAATTCAATTCCCACATCTTTTGCTCCCCGCGCTTGAAGAAAGCTGAGGGGTTGAACCCCATCGTAGAAGATTTCCGAATAGGCCGCATCATGGCAAACAATAATATTGTTTCTCTTGGCAAAACCCACCACTTCTTCAAAAAAAGAAAGGTCTGCGGTGGCAGCCGTGGGGTTATTGGGATAATTGATAAACAAGAGCCTGGACCTTTTAATGATGGTTGCGGGAATGGTGGAGAGTTGGGGTAAAAAACCATTTTCTTTCAAAAGGGGCATGATCCCGGTGTGTCCACCCGCAAAAAGGGTTCCCGCTTGATATACCGGATAACCCGGAGAGGGAATTAAAGAAACATCCCCGGGGTTGATGAGAGCCAGGGGGAGATGACCGATTCCCTCTTTTGAACCAATGAGGGTTAAAACCTCCCGGTTTGGATCCAATGAAACCCCAAACCTTTTTTCATACCAAGAGGCTACTGCTTGCCGAAAACTCTTCATGCCATCGTAGGAAGGATATTGATGATGTTGCGGATTTTCGGCAGCCCTTTGCAGACTCCGGACAATTTCAGGTGGGGTGGGAAGATCGGGATCCCCTACGCCGAGATTGATGATATCCACCCCCCGTTGTATGGCTTCCTGCTTCATTTGGTCAATAGCGGCAAAAAGGTATGGGGGAAGGTCCTTTACGCGTTTTGCCATTTCAATGGGTAATAAGGTCAATTTTTAATCTCCTTTCATTATAGACAATTTTTTCCCTTATACCACTCGATTCCGAAGGGTTCCGATTCCCTCAATGGTGACCTCAATGGTATCCCCGCGCTTCATAGGTCCGATGCCAGATGGGGTTCCGGTGGCCACCACGTCTCCGGGTTCAAGTGTCATAACTTGGGAAATAAAACTGATCAATTCCCGGATATTAAAAAGCATTTGGGAGGTTCGGCCGGTTTGTTTCAGTTCCCCGTTAAGGGCTGATTCAATTTTAAGGTCAAAAGGGTCGAGACCGGTGACGATCCAGGGTCCAATGGGGGCAAAGGTATCAAATGATTTGGCCCGGGTCCATTGGCCATCTTTTTTCTGAAGGTCTCGGGCGGTGACATCATTCACACAGGTGTAACCTAAAATATAATTTTCTGTTTCTTGGGCTGGGATTCCTTTTGCTTTAGCTTTCATCACCACCCCCAGTTCCGCCTCATAGTCCACCCGGTGGGACATTTCAGGAAAAATAATTGCCCCTTCGGTGGGAAGGGCCGCCGTTGGAGGTTTCATAAACAGGATCGGTTCTTTGGGAATTTCCCCAGAAACTTCTTTGATATGCTCGGGGTAGTTTTTCCCTACAGCAATGATTTTCGTGGGCCGGCACGGAACGAGAAGACGGACCTTTTGAAGATCAAAAATTTTCCCCTCCGGTTTCAAAGAAGACCATTCTCCCGTTAGGGTATGAATTTTTCCCTCTTTCAATTCTCCTGTGTAGATTTTCTGTTGGGACTCAAACCGAACGATTTTCATTGATCCCTAAAGCCTAAGACATCCAGCATGTCAAAATGACCAGGAGGTTTTCCCACAATCCATCTGGCCGCTTCCAGAGCGCCGCGAGCAAAATTGTCTCGATTGAAGGCCTGGTGTTTGATTTCAAGGGTTTCACCCGGGCCTGCAAACAAAACGGTATGTTCTCCCACAATTTCCCCTGCGCGGATGGTTTGAATGCCGATTTCTTTCTCTTTGCGTTCACCGATCAAACCATGTCGGCTGTACCGGGCCACTTCATTTAAATCCCGGCGGAGTGCCTTGGCGACGATTTGGGCCATTTTCATTGCGGTCCCACTGGGGGCATCTTTTTTGTGGCGGTGATGGGCCTCGATTATTTCAATGTCGTAGTCCTCTCCTAGAATGGGGACCACCTCTTCCAATAATTTAAACAAAACATTGACGCCAACGCTCATGTTGGGGGCCATGACACAGGGAATGGTTTTGGAAAAATTTTTGATGCGGTTGACCTCTTTTTCTGTAAATCCAGTTGTTCCGATGACCATGGGTTTTTTCAAAAAAGAAGCCGTTTGAAGGGAATTCAATGTGGCTTCAGTTGTCGAGAAATCAATTAAGACCTCGGCTTTATTTAATGCCTCGGTCAAATTGGCGGTTAGTGTGATGCCCGTTTGTTTTGCTCCGATCAGCTGGCCGACATCTTGTCCCAAAAGGGGATGGCCTGAATGCTCCACGGCCCCTACAAGCTGAATTCCTTTGGTCTCACAAGCCAGTCTCATGAGCCGCTGGCCCATTTTTCCTGCAGCACCGTAGATCGTCACCTTGGCCAATGAAATCCCCCCCGATGCGAAACACCATACAGGTAGAAAAGAGAACTTCTTTGAAGAGGATTAGAGAAGGCCATAATTTTTCATTACGCTTTTTAAACGGTTTTGGTTTTCCGAAGACATGGGGCAGAGGGGAAGACGCATTTCATCCGTGCAGCGGTCCATGAAAGAAAGAGCTGTTTTAACCGGAATCGGATTGGTTTCCAGAAATAGGGCTTCGGTCAGAGGAAAAAGTTTTTGATGAATGGCCCGGGCTTTCTCCACCTTTCCATCGGCCATGGCATGAACCAGGGCCGAGACTTCCCCTGGTACCAGATTGGCAACAACGGAAATGACCCCTTTTCCTCCAATGGCCATAATGGGGAGCGTCAGAATGTCATCACCTGAAAGAATATCTAAATGGTCTCCACAGAAATGAATGATCTCTGAAATCTGCTGGAGTGAACCGCTGGATTCTTTGACTGCAACAATATTGGGATGGGTACACAACCGTGCCAGGGTTTTGGGAAGAACATTGATGCTGGTCCTTCCAGGAATGTTATAAATGACAAGGGGGATGTCCACGCGGTCCGCAATCTCTTTGAAATGGCGGTAGAGCCCTTCTTGAGTGGGCTTGTTATAGTAGGGTGAAATCAAAAGGGCGGCAGAGGCTTTGGCTTTTTGTGCATGCTGGGTCAGCAGGATGGCTTCTTCCGTGGAGTTGGATCCAGACCCTGCGATAACGGATGCACGGTTGGCGACCACTTCGACGCATAACTCCACTACCCGTTTGTGTTCCTCATGGCTAAGTGTTGCCGATTCTCCCGTCGTGCCACAGGGAACAATGGCGTCGGTTCCGTTTCGGATCTGGTTTTCTATCAGTTGACTAAAAGCTTCCTCATCCAAACGGTTATTTTTAAATGGCGTAATGATGGCGACCATTGACCCTTGAAGGGTTGCCTTGTTCTTTGTCATCTCCAGGCCTCTTCCCCGATTTCTCCTGAATAAATCAGGTGTGTGTTTCCTTCAAGAAAAACGTTGGAAAACCGTTTTCCATTCCATTGAAAATACACCTTTAAAATTTCTCTTCCCCGGGTAGTGAGTTCCACTGGGGATGTGGTCTTCCCCAGTGCTCCGGAGATCAAGGCGGAGGCTACCGCCCCGGTTCCGCAGGCCAGGGTTTCTCCCTCCACCCCCCGTTCATAGGTTCGAATTACCATATGGTGAGGGTCTTCCAGGCTCACAAAATTGGCGTTGGTTCCCGAGGGTTGAAACAGCGGATGAAAGCGTGTTTCCCGACCTAGTCCCTCCACATCCACCGTATTGGGATCCTTCACAAAATAAACCGCGTGGGGGACTCCCGTGTTTAAAAAATAGGCCTCCCTTTCCCCAGATTGAAGGGGAATCATGAGGTGAAGAGAGAGATCTTTGGGTTCCGTGAGTTGGACCTTTACCTCACGACCTTTGACTTCTGCCTGAATGATTCCCGCCAATGTTTCAAAGGACATCTTCGCAGGGGCAATTCCATGCAGGTGGGCAAATCGGGCAATACACCGGCTTCCGTTACCGCACATTTCCACCTCTCCTCCATCAGAATTGTAATACCGCCATCGAAAGTGTGCCTGTTCGGAAGGCTCAATGAAAATGACCCCGTCTGCTCCTACTGAAACCCGACGCTGGCAAATTTTTGTGACAAATTCTTGGATGTTTTTTTCCGGGGCGATTTTTTTGCGGTTATCGATGATGATAAAATCGTTCCCGCTCCCACTCATTTTAGTGAAAGGAATCTTTTGTTCCGTTGGCGTCATACTGATGCACTTTTTCCAAAAGAAAAAATGGTTATTTTAAGAAGTCGGGAATGACCTCTCCCCTGATTAGATCCTCAACGGTTTCCCGTTGCCGAATGACATGAAACTGTTCCCCATTGACCAGGACCTCGGCCACCCGGGGTCTGGCATTGTAGTTGGAAGACATCGTAAACCCATAGGCCCCGGCAGACATGACCGCCAGTAAATCTCCTGGCCGGTAAGCATTGATTTTCCGGTTTTTTGCCAGGAAATCCCCAGTTTCACAGATGGGACCGACCACATCAACGGTTATGGGTTTCATTCGGGTTTTGACCACCGGAAGAATTTCATGGTAGGCCTCATACAGGGTCGGACGGAGCAGGTCGTTCATGGCGGCATCCACTATTGCGAATCGCTTGTTTGGACTTTCTTTTAAGTAAAGGACTTTGGTAACCAGTATGCCGGCGTTTCCGACTAGAACCCTTCCTGGTTCAAGAATCAGGGTGTAGGGTTCCCCTTTCAACAAGGGAAGAATCGCCTTGGCCAACTCCTTGGGTTTAGGCGGGGTTTCCCCTTGGTAGGTAATGCCTAAACCCCCACCCATATCCAAATACTGTATAGGAATTCCTTCTTTTTTAAGTTGGGTAACCAGTTTAAGAACTTTTTTAAGGGCGTCGACAAAGGGTTGAACTTCGGTCAATTGGGACCCGATATGACAATGCACCCCCACGATGTCCAAATGGTCCAGGCGCTTTGCCAACCGATACTCTTCCACAGCCTGATCAATGGCAATACCAAATTTGTTTTTCTTTAACCCTGTGGAGATATAAGGGTGGGTTTTGGGATTAATGTTGGGATTGACCCGGAGGGCCACCGGGGCCTTTTTGCCTTCTGCCTTTGCCACCTCATGGATCTGAACCAATTCCTGAGGGGATTCCACATTGAACATAAGAACTCCCGCTTTTATCGCATCCTCGATTTCCTGACGTGTTTTGCCGACCCCCGCAAAGACGATCCGAGAAGAGGGGATTCCTGCTTTCCTGGCCCTGAACAGTTCCCCTGAGGAAACGATATCAGCCCCTCCCCCTTGCCGCCCGAAAAGTCGTAGGACAGCCAAATTGGAATTGGCCTTTACCGCGAAGGCAATTAGATGAGAAACTCCCTGAAAGGCACTGTCTAACACCTGGAAATGTTTCTGAAGTGTTTCTGTACTGTAGAGGTAAAAGGGTGTTCCGACCTTTTCAGCAATGGACCGGATGGGGAGAGCCTCACAATAGAGTTCTTTTCCTTTGTAATGAAATGTATGCATTATCCTAGCTCTTTCTTGGCAATCTCAATTCCAATAGGCAGGGGTTGTGTCAACGCCTGTTGAAAGGACGCTTTGAGATTTAAAAATTTAATTCGAACAGCGGGTGCCAGACGCTGTATATGGGTCCAATCCAGGAGGCTCTGGAGTGCTTCAGGGGTTGCATATTTTAAGTGCTCAAAGTTAATAACAATATCCATATGTGCTTTTTTTGCCGCTTCCACGACTCGATTTCTGACTTCCTTGACGTTAAAGCGGTCCAGTGTGCCTTCCAGCTCTACCATTAATGTGGTTAAACCCTCATCCTTTTTGACTTTAATATTCAAAAAACGGTCGATTTGATTTGAGGTTTCCTGAACGGAATTTTTCACCGCCCCCAAAGCATTGGGGATAAAATTTCCAGTATCCACTGAAGGAAGTTGGACACGGAGCTTCCGGATGGTTTGACTCAAAGGGGAAAGGTTTGCCGCAGGGGTGGTTCGACGGACCAAGTTCCTAAACCTCCAATTCATAACCCACCGGGGAATAATCCGCTGACTGGTGGATGAAATCCGCTTTGCGATGGAGGGTAGTGAGAAAAATTGTCGGTTGGCCCAGAAAAATCCCTCTTGAAGCACCTCGGGTGTCATCCTCTTTGGATGAAACACCACATGTTTCCCATCGTAATGGGACCAGTCCCAGTCAAAGATCCTCCCTTCCGCTTTCAATCGATCGAAGAGAACGGTGCCGGGCAGGGGGGTGGCAACATTGATATACGCTAGCTCCACCCGGCATTTAATGAGAAATTCTACCGTGTTTTCAAACACGGACTCATCATCTGCATCGGAACCAAAAATAATTCCTGGGTTAACCATAATGCCGTGATCATGGAAACATTTAATCTGGTCTTCATACCGGCCTTCTTGGTTGAACGGTTTGTTCATTTCAGACAAGACATCCGTATTGACCGATTCCATCCCCACGAACATGGCCACGCATCCGCTTTCAGCGGCCAATTTGACCATGTCGGGTTCGTTGCCCAAAAAGAGGGTGCATTGAGCACCCCATTTAATATTGAGTTCCTTTAATGCGGTCCAAAGTTTTTTACAGTAGTCCCGGTTGGAGTTGTGAAGGTCATCCACGAAAGCAAAAATGGTCCCATCTTCAATACCCGTTAAAATCCTGAGGGTGGTCCCGATCCGGTGCCAAATGGGGCCGTGGACCATTTTTTCCACCAGCTCGTTCCTCCGCCATTCTTTGATCCGTTGAATTTCAGCAATGACATCATCGACAGAACGCCGCCTTGAGCTTTTTCCATTAAAAGGAGAAACGCTGCAAAACTCACATTCAAAATGGCATCCCCGGGTGGTTTGAATACATTGGTTGGTCATATAGCATCCCTGGGGAAGCAGATCAATTCGGGGATGAGGATAATCTTTTTCAAATGTGGGATAGGAGGTCATTTCATAAACGGGTTGAAGGGTGCCGTTTTCAAAATCCTGGAGGACCAGAGGCCAAATTTCATCGGCCTCAAAGCGCACCACCACATCAGCGTTTTGGCGGGCTTCATCGGTGCAATAGGTTGCATGGGTGCCTCCCAAACAAACCTTCACCCCCCGGGTGCGAAACCAACTGGAGATTTCATAAGCACGAGGTGTGTAGCAGGTCATTTGGGTGGAAATTCCCACCAGGATATTTTCCGGTCCCCATTCCTGAATAATGGTGTCCACAAAGGATTTCCTGACCAGGGTACGGCTTTCATCCATAATCCGGATATCCCATGTTTTGGGTGTTCTTCCAGCGATTACGGGAAGGGAAAGTTTCGGAAACCAGATGGCCCTTTGTTCCTTATCCACCATGCGGTAGGGATTTTCCTCCGGGTATGGATCAATCAATAACAGGAGTTTCCGTCTAGGGGTCGATTGAAGTTGTACGGTAGACATTTTTATCTCCTTTTCATCATCACACTTCGAAAGAAATTTTTTTTGGGTCCCCGTTCTTGGGGTTTCAAACAAATAAGTCTTGATTTCAGAAAAAAATATTTTAATTAAAAACCATGAAACCGGTTTATCGATGTATCATCCCAAAAAGCTTTTGGCCTGATTTTGGGGCAATGGTTCATCTGGTGCCACGGGATCCCCTTTGCGGCCACACCCTTCCAATAACAGTGTTAGGCAAAAGGAAACCGAACAAAACAGAACACCGGTTTTTTTGAGGCATAGAAAACCTTTCATTTCGACACGCGCAAATTCACCTTTTCCCTCTTCCAGTCTTTTTTTTTCTTGGAGTTGGGGGGGGCAGATCCGAGGCCTGTTTTTGAATGGCCCGGATCCGTTGCAAAACCCGTTTCCGGGAAGGGTGGCCTATTCCCTCCTTTGTCTCCACAGAACGCGTTGGATTCAACCGATCAAATACATCAATTTTAAATTCCTTTGAAAAACCCTGAAACTCTTTCAGCGTCAGAGAAGAAAATGTCCGATTAAACTTTAGGCAGAACCCAACCAGTTTTCCGATCACCTCGTGAGAGTCCCGGAAAGGAACCCCTTTCAAAACCAAATATTCCGCCAGATCCGTGGCCAATAGGAATTCGTCTCCGGCGGCTTGGGCGAGGCGATCCCGGTTGATTTTAAGTTTCTCAATCATCTGCTGGTAGAGCCGTAAGGCTGCTTTGACGGTGTCCACCGTATCAAAAATGGGTTCCTTGTCTTCCTGAAGGTCCCGGTTATAAGAAAGGGGAAGACCCTTCATGAAGGTGAGGGAAGTCACCAAATGTCCATAGACTCTTCCCGTTTTTCCCCGAATCAACTCGGGGACGTCGGGGTTTTTCTTTTGAGGCATCATGCTGCTTCCGGTGCAAAAGGCATCCGGCAGTTCTATAAAACCAAATTCTTGACTGGACCAAAGAATCAGTTCTTCACTAAATCTCGAGAGGTGCATCATTAAAATAGCCATGGCACTTAAAAATTCCAGTGAAAAATCCCGATCACTCACACTGTCCAGACTATTGGCGGTGACTTTTGGAAAGTGAAGAAGCTCCGCCACCACCTCCCGGCGAATGGGAAGAGTGGTTCCCGCCAAAGCCCCCGAGCCTAAGGGCATCACATTCACCCGTTCCAAACTATCCTCCAGCCGTTGGCGATCCCGGTCAAACATTTCGAAATAGGCCAACAGATGATGGGAAAAACGCACCGGTTGGGCCCGTTGGAGGTGGGTGTATCCCGGCATAAGGGCATCGATTTCTTTCTCAGCACGACGGACCAGAATTTTTTGAAGTTTCCCGATTTCTTCCAAGAGGGTTTTAATTTCGGATCGAAGAAAGAGCCGAAGGTCCAAGACCACCTGGTCGTTTCGGCTTCGTCCCGTGTGAAGTTTTTTACCTATGGCTCCCACTTTTTCGGTGAGAAGACGCTCGATGGCCATGTGAATATCTTCATCTTCCTTTCGGAAACGCTGTTTTCCTTTTTCTATTTTTGCCTGGATTTGAAGGAGACCGGTGACCATTTTCCTTGTTTCAGTTGCCGTGAGAATTCCCACCCGTTCTAACATTTTGCAGTGTGCGATACTTCCTTGTATGTCGTATGAAAAGAGCCGAATATCAAAGGAGAGAGAAGCCGTAAAGGATTCCACATCGGGATGCAGGTTGCCCTGGAAACGTCCTCCCCAGAGCTTCCCTTTCGCTTTCTTTTTCAACCCGTCATACTCCCAATCAATCCTTCCGCCCTTTTTTCTCTTCCCATTGGGTGATCAGCCGGAGGGCGTTGAGCCGAATAAATCCCTCCGCATCCCGGGGATTAAAACCGAGTCCTTGATCAAAAGAGGCCAATTGTTGACGGTACAAAGACCGCGGAGATTTTCGCCCCAAAACCGTACAGTTTCCCTTGTAAAGTTTCATTCGTACTGTTCCGGTGACCTGTTTTTGAATATCATCCATGGTTTTTTGCAGCAGTTCCCGTTCCGGTGAAAACCAATATCCGTAATAAACCAGTTCTGAATAACGGGGGACCAGAGAATCCCTGAGGTGAAGCACCTCCCGATCCAGGGTAATGGATTCCAAGGCCTTTCGGGCTTCGTGAAGGAGGGTCCCTCCCGGTGTTTCATACACACCCCGGGATTTCATTCCTATATATCGATTTTCTACCAGATCTACACGACCGATGCCATGTTCTCCCGCCAATTGATTCAGTGTTTCCAGTAAGGCCACGGGGGGGAAGGCTTTTCCGTTCAGGGTTTTAGGGTTTCCCCCTTCAAAGGCCAACTCCAGCGTTTCGGGAGTATCTTTGGCTTCTTCGGGATCGGTGGTCAGACGAAACATTTCCCGGGGAGGTTCATTCCAGGGATCCTCAAGAACGCCTCCCTCAAAGCTGATGTGGAAAAGGTTGCGGTCGATGCTATAGGGTTTTTCCGGTGTTACCGTTATGGGAATCTGCTTGTCCTTCGCATATTGGATCAATTCCTGACGGGATTGAAAGGACCATTCTCGCCAAGGGGCGATGATCTGTATATGGGGGTTCATCGATAAATAGGTTAACTCAAAGCGGATCTGATCGTTTCCTTTTCCGGTGGCCCCATGGGCGACGGCATCAGCCCCTTCTTGTTGGGCCAGTTCCATCTGCTTCTTCGCAATAAGGGGCCGGGCAATGGATGTCCCCAACAAGTATCCCCCCTCGTAAATGGCAGCGGCACGGAGCATGGGAAAAATATAATCCACCACAAATTCTTTTTTTAAATCCTCCAATCGGAACTGACTGGCCCCTGTCTTTAAGGCCCGTTCCTCCAAAGAGGAAAGCTCCTCGGCTTGGCCGATATCCGCACAGTAGGCGATGACCTCGCATTGATATTTTTCCTTCAACCAAGGGATGATGACAGAGGTATCCAGCCCACCCGAATAAGCGAGAATCACTTTTTGAAATAAGGACGTTTTCCTTTCCATCTAAATTAGTGGGGACCTCCTAGAAAAAAATCGAGAATGGCTTTTTGAGCATGAAGGCGGTTTTCCGCCTGGTCCAAGATAATTGAGAAAGGACCTTCCATGACTTCATTCGTAATTTCCTCCCCGCGGTGTGCGGGAAGACAGTGCATCACCAGGACCTCTTTATTTTGTGTTGCTTCAAGGAGGTCACGGTTAATGCAATAGTCCTGGAACACTTTTTTGCGCTCGTCCTGTTCGGATTCCTGGCCCATACTGGTCCAAACATCCGTGTAGAGAATGTCCGCCTCTCGGACCGCCTCTTTGGGGTTTTTGAATAGTTCGATGCGGACATTTTTTCGTTTGGCTTCCTGTTGAGCCCGTTCCAAAATGCCTTCATTGGGTTCATATCCTTTGGGGCAGGCCAGGTTGATGTTCATACCCACCAATACGGCGCCCTCCACCAGGGAATGGGCTACATTATTGCCGTCACCGATATAGGCCAGTTTTAACTGTTGAAGCCGTCCCCTTTTTTCCAAAATCGTAAAAAGATCCGAAATGGCTTGGCAGGGGTGATGTAGGTCCGTTAAACCGTTAATGACCGGGATGGATGCCGCCCGGGCCCATTCTTCCAAATGGCGTTGATGGTAAGTTCGTATCACAATGCCGTCCAAGTAACGGGAGAGTACTTTGGCTGTGTCGGCAACGGTTTCTCCCCGGTTCAGCTGAATTTCCTCCGTCGAAATAAAGAGGGAGTGGCCCCCGAGTTGAAATGCACCAACCTCGAAGGAGATTCGTGTCCGAGTGGACCATTTTTCAAAATAAAGCCCAATGGTTTTGCCGGCCAGAGGTAAATAAGGTTTTTTCCGATCTGCCTTTTCCTTGATTTGTTGTGACCGGTTTAAAATGTCTTGTATCTCTTCCGTGGAAAGGTCATGTACTGTTAGTAGGTGTCTTGTGTTCAAACCGTACCCCGCCTTTTTAAAATTTTCTCCAGGGTGTTCAGAAGAAGATCGATCTCTTCCATGGTAATGATAAGGGGGGGCATAAACCGAAGCACTTTTTCCATGGTACAATTAATAAGAAAACCCTCTTCCAAACAATCCTGTACCACCTCCTGCCCATCAAAGGTTAATTCCATCCCAATCAGCAGACCTTTTCCCCGAATTTCTTTAATTCCCGGACATCGGCGCTGAAGTTCCATTAAGCCTTTGATAAAGTATTCTCCCATCCGTCGGCAGTTTTCCAAAAGAAAACTCTCCTCCAAAATCGAATCCAGAGTGGCCAAAGCAGAAGAGCAGACCACCGGATTTCCGCCAAAGGTGGAGGCATGCTGGCCGGGCTCAAAGGCAGAGGCCACTTCTTCACGGGCGAGCATTGCTCCGATGGGAAGGCCACCCCCTAATCCCTTTGCCAAGGTTAGAATATCGGGGAAAATATTGAAATGTTCGTAGGCAAACAGGGTTCCCGTTCGCCCGATCCCCGTTTGAATTTCATCAAAGATCAAAAGGAGTCCGTTTTCCTCACAAAGCTGTTTTACCTTTTGAAGATAACCCTCATTGGGGATATTGATTCCCCCCTCACCTTGGATTGGCTCCAACATCACCGCAAGGGTTTTTGAATGAACGGCTTTGGCAAGGGCATCGATATCATTAAGGGGTACATGGACAAATCCTGGAAAAATGGGGTAAAACCCTTTTTTGACTTTTTCCTGTCCGGTTGCGGATAAGGTTGCGAAGGTCCTCCCATGAAAAGAGTGCTCAAAAGTAATAATTTCATTTTTTTCGGTTTCATTCCGGAGCTGAGCGTATCGACGGGCAAGTTTCAGTGCGGCTTCGTTTGCCTCCGCCCCGCTGTTGCAGAAAAAGACTTTATCTAAGCAAGAATGTTGGACCAGTTTTTTAGCCAGGTGGGTTTGGGGTTTGCTGTAATAAAGGTTTGAAACATGTCCCAAACGTTGTGCTTGCTTTTGAAAAGCCACGGTGACCTGGGGATAACAGTGCCCTAAATTGGTGACGGCCACACCACTTACAAAATCCAAATATTCTTTTCCCGTGGTGTCAAAAAGGCGTGTGCCACGGCCCTTGACCAAAACAATGGGAAACCGCCGGTAGGTATTCATAATATAGCGGTTTGAATCATCAATGATATCTTCCGTTGGCAAAGAAAGCTCCTGATGTGGTTTAGACTGTTTTAAGAAATAAGGGGGCAATTTATAACATAAACCGCCCAAAAAAGCAACGGGAAAGACTCTTCTTAATGCGTTTAACTATTTGATTTTTCATCTGAACAGGTCGCCAACCCTGATTAAAAAACCTTTCCTTTTATTTTCCGGGGGACAAATTTAAAAAAAGGGTTGCTCGGGTAGGGAAGATGGTCTCTTGTTTTGATGTCCTGTATACTTTTTCCAATGCCTGATTTTCGTTTAAGATCCTACGAAGTGCTTGACTTACCATAGGTTTTTAGTATACTTTGCCTTAGGATTTTCTGGTTTTTACCTAACCGCATGGGTTGGAAAGGGAAGCAATGATTGAAAAATTTGTGGAATTTACGGCCCGAGACGCAGAGACAGTCAAAAAGTACGAATCGATTTTTAATAACGCAGGGCGAATTCTTAGTAAAATTTTTACCCTAACCATTACGGAGGTAAAGTTTGTCCTTCAGCGGGGGCAGGACTGGCCCCCTTACAGGGGATGGGTGTTTAAATTTAAGGATTTCAATTGCTGGTACGGGATTTCACTTTCCAGCCAGTCCTTTCTTTCACTTCGGTTTCATGTGAAAGTGGAGCAGGGGAAAGAATCCGTCTTTTCAGCTTTAAAGGAGCAGGGGTTTCAGGAATTTTCTTGGCCGGAGGGAGGGGGAGAATGGCTTTGGCGGGAAAAGCCCAGTGATATTCTAAAAACCTCCGATAAGGACGAACAAATTCGAATTTGCATCGATATTTTGAAAGAGAATCTATTTGCCATTGAAGGCGTGATGTAAAGGGTTCGTTTCATCCCATATCAATAACCCATCATCAAGCCCTTCACCCCGCTGGCTTTTCCAAAAAAAAACGCGTGTGAGGATGACAAGGCCATGAAAGAAAGAAGAAAAGGAAAGCGGGTTGTTATTACCTGTGTTGCGGAGGTGACCTCACTTTCTAAAAATGTCGATCTGGAGGGTTATGTAACCAATATCAGTAGGATTGGCCTTGGTATGATGACCCGAAAAAAGTTGGATGAAGGCGATGAGGTCATTGTTAAGCTAAACTTTTTTGGAATGAACGGTGTTAATGAGGTGGAGAATGTAAGGGGTAGGGTAAAACGAGTGGCTCCCTTGGCCAATGTTTTTTCTGTTGGAATTCAATTTGAAATCGCGAATGAAAAAGAAGCATCCCACCTTTTCGCGTACATTGATGCCGCAGAGAAAAGTCTTTAAGCCTTAACGTTTGTTAATTTCCATCCTCCTGCCCCAGCGGTTAGGAGGTTCCTTCCTCTGTTACAAATCGTTTCCCTTAAAATCCTTTTTACCAAATGATCGTTCGATCGTATTCCACTATCATTTTGCAGATTTCGTCATCGGTGAGGGTTGGAAGAGAGGAAGCGATTCCCCGGGCGGTTAAATCCGTGGCGGAAATAAAGCAGTCTTGGGGAAAGGGACCCTTGTAGTAAACCCCCTCCTGAATCAGTAATATGGCGTTGCGATGGTATTCTTTGAACTGGATGGCCAGATCAAAGGGTATCCTTTCCTTTAAGGTTCTGACGACGTGAAGAGTTTTCATTCAGCTTTACATAGGCATTACAACATCGGCGGATGCAATTAATGCCAAAGTGGTCTCCCGGTCTACTGTTTCCACTCCCTGGATTTTTTCATTCAGTCCCCATTCCACGAGGGAGGGTTGATCCGCCACCTGTTTAATACCGCATGCTTCAAATAAAGCCATGGATTCATCTGCGGAGGGGCGGTGGAGGATCTTTGGTTTTATCGGAAAGAGATTTTTAACGCCCTTTTCCAAATAAAGAAGTGTGACTTCATTGTGGGCCAAGGTAAGCCCTAAGGCCATTCGACATGTTTCACTTGCCCGGACCCTTTCAAAAGGTCCCTTTCGTATTAGAACAACCACTTTTTTCATATTTTTATCCAAAAACAAGAAACCGATCCGATGATGCCACCATCCGGGCCAATTGATGTTGATTGGTCAGCTGGGCCCCCTGTAAAAGGTTTTCCTCTTTTAGTCCCCGTTGTTCAAAAGTCTGAGTGCATAAGGAAATTTTAACCCCATGTTGCGTTAGAACCTCCCAAGGAGGGGTTAACCGAAGTTGAGATCGGGTTTGGATGCAGTTAAAAACGCCGTCTTCCATGAAGAAAATTTCCACCGAATGGCCCTGGGTTAAAAATCCTTTGCAGAGTCGTTGGACGGTAATTGTATTTTCATGCTCCGGACTGGTCAAAAGAAGAACCCCAATTTTCATGATGGCTCCGATGATGGTAGGGGTGGCAAGATTTTAGCAGATTATTTTGGGGTATTTTTCGAAGATCTTCCCTTTGTTTGTAATGATACTAAAATTTTTTAAAAGGTGTCAAGAAATAGGGTATTCCATCAGGTTGTGGCTTTCAAGGGAGGAACCCCCATGGATGGGGGGTTGGCATATTTAATTTCATCCCACTTGAAAAATGAAATATTTTCAATGACCTGGTTCCTTTTTTTCTTGACTTGTTTTGAACGGGGAGTATAATCCCCCCTTGAAGTGGGATGAAGTGGGATGAAATGGTAAATATTTTCATGGAGTGGATTAATGTTTCTCGGGCGGTTTCAACACACGATTGATTCCAAGGGTCGGCTGAGTGTTCCGGTTCGGTTTCGGGAAATTCTGAAGGAAAAGTATGAAGAGGGCCTGGTGGTTACGGCAGATATCGACCATTGCCTGGTGGCCTTTCCCACCGAAGAGTGGCGTTTGTTTGTTGACCGGACGAAACAAGCCCCTAATATGCAAAAAGAAGTTAAGGAATTTATGCGTTTTTCTTATTCCCGAGCAGATGAATGTCCCCTTGATCGACAAGGACGTATTCTAATTTCCCCCGGACTGCGCGAGCATGCTTCACTCCGGAAACAGGTTGTGGTTATCGGTGTGGATAGTAAGTTTGAGTTGTGGAACCCTGAACGCTGGGAACAAAAGGAAGCGGCGATTTCTCAGAATTTTGAGAAGATCGGAACAACCCTGGCCGGGTTGGGTTTGTAATAGTTTATTTCAATTCTTTAATGAATACCCTGATGTGAATTTGAGTTTTCAACTTTTTTGTGGGCACGATGTCCTCTGCGTTATTACTGGAAAAAATGGGCCATATTCCTGTTTTGAAAAGGGAAGTGATAGACGGCTTGGTTTGTCTCTCCGGTGGACTTTATGTGGACGGCACCCTGGGGGAGGGGGGCCATACAGAAGCCATTCTTGAAGCCACCGGACCGGGGGGAAGGGTCCTGGGAATTGATCAGGACCCGGAGGCCATTGCAAGGGTTGGGCAACGGTTAGAGGGTTTTGGAGAAAGACTGTTGCTGAGACAGGGAAATTTTATCCAAATGAAAGAGTTTCTTCAGGCCGAAGGGTGGGATCAGGTCGATGGAATTCTCTTGGATTTAGGGGTATCTTCCAACCAACTGGATGACCCCGCCCGGGGATTCAGTTTTAAATGGGATGGGCCCTTGGACATGCGCATGGATCCCAATACCTCCGTGTCTGCCTCTGATTTGGTTAATGACCTGTCTGAAAGAGATCTTTCCCGACTGTTTTGGCGGTACGGGGAGGAGCGGTGGGCCAGATCCATTGCCCGGGCCATTGTGAAAACACGACAAAAGGGAAGACTGGATCGAACCCTTCAATTGGCCGAAATTGTCCGTAGTGCCATCCCCCCACGGGCCCGCCGCAAGCGAATTCATCCGGCAACCCAAACCTTTCAAGCCCTTAGGATTATGGTTAATGGTGAACTAGAGCAATTAAACCAGGTCCTTCAAGAGGGAATAAACCGGCTGAGAGTCGGGGCGCGCTTTTGTGTGATCTCTTACCACTCATTGGAAGACCGCACGGTAAAGGAGATTTTCCGTCGGAATGAGCAAGTGTGCCAATGTCCGCCTGATTTTCCGGAATGTGTCTGTGGTCAGGTCAGCCGCTTAAGGGTGATCACCCGAAAACCCGTAAGGCCCGGATCCAGTGAAATTCATCAGAACCCTCGGTCCCGGAGTGCGAAACTTCGTGTGGCTGAAAAAAAGTAGGATCCTGTTGAAAAAGTCTTCTTTAGGAAAATTTTTTGTGGTGGGTGTTTTGATGGTCATGTCGCTCATCCTTTATGTGTGGTACCAAGCCCAAGTCATTGATTTGGGTTACCAAATCCAGCACCTTCAAAAAGAATATAAAAAAGTTCGAAAAATTCATCAAGCTTTATTGATTGAAACCGAGCACTTGAGTTCCCTTGATCGGATCGAACGGATTGCGATTTCAACCCTTGGAATGGGTTACCCGTCTGATAAGGACGTTATCTTGGTCAAACGGGTTCCCCACTCCGACTCGAAAGAACCCCGAGATCCGGAAGTTATTCCCAAAATATGGGTGGCAGAAGGAAAAACGCCTAATCGGGCAGGGATGTTTTGGTAAATTGACTCCATCCTCCTTTGTATATTTGTATAAAAGAGGACGTTGAACATGACTCGTAAATCCGGTGGGCCAAAAACTCGCATTTTAATCCTTTCATTGGTTTTGATTGCGGGATTTTTGATCATTGGTATCCGGCTGTTTTTTCTCCAAGTGGTTCATGCATCATCCTTGGCCGATCGGGCAGAGAAACAGCGGCAAAAAACCATCATGATTGAAGGCGAGCGGGGAACGATCTTTGATCGAAAAGGCCGCGTTCTGGCCGTCAATCTTGAGCTTCCCTCCGTTTTCAGTACCCCAGGACATGTGCATAACCCCTCTCAAACAGCAAAAAAACTTGGCCGTCTTTTGGGCAAGGACCCATCTCAATTGAAGAAACGTATAAAAGGTGAGAAAAGTTTTGTTTGGATTGAACGGAAAATGGATCCTTCCTTGGCCGAGAAAGTTCAAAAGCTTGATTTAAATGGAATCGGTTTTTTGATGGAGAGTCGGCGGTTTTATCCCAAACGGACTTTGATGTCCCATGTTTTAGGGTTCGCCGGGGTCGATAATAACGGGTTGGAAGGCCTTGAACTTCGATATGATGAATTCTTAAAGGGGGAAAAGGGGTGGGTGGTTTTGGAACGGGATGCGCTGGGAGGTTTCGTTTTTCCAAAGGATCTGGTTTACGCACAACCTTCCAGAGGGAAAGATATCGTTCTGACACTGGACGAGGTGATCCAATTCATCAGTGATCGGGAGTTGGATCGGGCCATCGAGGAAACCTCAGCGAAGGGGGGGGTGGTGATCGCCATGGACCCTTATACCGGAGGGATCCTTTCCTTATCGGTCCGGCCCCAATTCAACCCCAACCATGTTGGGAGACATGAACCGTCCGATTGGAGGAACCGGGCCATCACTGACCTCTATGAACCCGGTTCCACCTTTAAAATTGTTGCCGCGGCCGCCGCCCTCGAAGAGGGTTTGGTTTCTCTGGGGGAGCCCATTGATTGTGAAAATGGAGCCCTTCGTGTGGGGAGTGGTTTTTTGCATGACCACGAGCCCCACGGTATTTTAACCTTTGAAGAGGTTCTTCAAAAATCAAGCAATATCGGAATATTCAAGGTGGCTAACCGGTTGGGAAACCAAAAACTGTATCAATATGTGAAAGCATTTGGTTTTGGAAAAAAAACCGATATCGATTTGAATGGGGAAGTGGCGGGTGTTGTTCATCCGCCTTCCCAGTGGTCCGGCCGCTCATTGGCCTCCATGGCCATGGGCCAGGAAGTGGGGGTGACCGCACTTCAGGTCATTGGATCGGCCTCAGTCATTGCCAACGGGGGTTGGCTGCCTCAACCTCATTTGGTTTCAGAAATTAGAGACGAGGAGGGAAATTCCCTTTTAAATTTTTCTTATCCTTTGTCCCGCCGGGTGATTTCGGAAAAAACAGCCCGTAGCATGACCCGTATTCTGAAAGGGGTGGTTCAGGGGGATGGAACCGGGGAACTGGCCGCTTTCGGAGGTTATGAAGTTGCGGGAAAAACGGGAACGGCCCAAAAGGTGGACCCTTCCACCGGTCGGTATTCGCGAGGGAAGGTCATCAGTTCGTTTATCGGGTTTGTTCCCGCGGATCATCCCAGAGTCATCATTTATGTTGTATTGGATGAGCCCAAAGGGGTTCACTGGGGAGGGACCGTTGCCGCCCCAGTTTTTAAACGTATCGCCGAACAAACTCTCTCTTACATGGGGGTTATGCCCGAGGGAAAAGAAAACTTTCTTTTGGTATCTCAAAAATGACGCTCAAACAGTTATTCCATGGGATTGAGTTTTTGGATTGGAAAGCCTTTGAGGATGTGGAGGTCAAAGGGGTGACCTTCGATTCCCGGGAAGTGGGTCCTGGTTTTCTTTTCGTGGCTGTCCAGGGATTACAAAACGATGGGCACCGGTATGTCAACGAGGCTTATAAGAAAGGTGCTATTGGGGCGGTAATGGAAAAAGGGAAGGGTGGAGCTAATCCTCCTTTGGCCGCCTCACCCAATCGAAATCAGATCGTGGTTTCCAGCACCCGAAAATCCCTGGCCCTTCTTGCCAGCCGTTTTTTCTCCGAACCCTCCAAACGATTGCGCCTCATCGGCATTACGGGGACCAACGGAAAAACCACCACCTCTTTTTTGATTCATTCAATCACCGAAGCCGAGGGAATACCTACGGGTTTAATCGGATCGATCCATTGTCGAATCGGAGAGGCGACTCTTCCGATGTCCCATACCACACCGGAGCCTGTTGAACTGCATCGCCTTCTTTCAAAAATGGTTCAAAAAAAGATGAAGGCAGTGGTGATGGAGGTATCCTCTCATGCCTTGGCATTGGATCGTGTATGGGGCTGCGAATTTGAAGTGGCCATTTTTACCAATTTCACTCAAGATCACCTGGATTTTCATGGAACCCTTGAAGAATATTTTCAGTCCAAGATGCGGCTTTTTAAAGACCGGTTAGAATCCACTGGATCAGCCCAACGGGAAGGAAGAGCGCTGTTAAACGTGGACGATCCTTGTTTTGAGCGGATTCATGGGGAAACCTCCCGCAGTGTGTTGACCTACGCCATTGACCTTCCCGCTGATATTAAAAGCGACCAGGTTCAGATGGATTGGAAGGGGGTTTCTTTTACCACCCGGACCCCCGAGGGGGATTTTCCCGTCACGTCCCAGTTGGTGGGCCGACACAATATTTATAATATTCTGGCTGCGGTAGGGACGGGTCTCCTCATGGGCTGTTCCATTTCATCTATCCAAAAAGGGATTGAGAAGGTGACCCATGTTCCAGGGAGATTTGAAAAAGTGGATGAGGGACAGGGGTTTGGGGTTATTGTGGACTATGCCCATACCGAAGATGCCCTATTTCGTCTCCTCAGTACTGCGGCGACTTTGAAAAAAAGGCGTTTGATTACCGTGTTCGGTTGCGGTGGAGATCGGGACCGCTCCAAACGACCCTCCATGGGGAGGGTGGCCGCAGAATGGAGCGATGTGGTATTTTTGACGTCGGATAATCCCAGAACCGAGGACCCTTTGACCATCTTATCGGATATCGAAAAAGGGTTGCTTCAAGTTCAGGGAAAACAATTGCGGATGCAGGCATTTTGGACTCTTCCGGATCGCCGCGAAGCGATTGAGAGGGCCATTGCCATGGCCGGTCCCGGGGATTTGGTGGTGGTGGCCGGAAAGGGCCATGAGGATTACCAGATTATTGGAAATGAGCGGAGACATTTTGATGACCGGGAAGTCTGTCGGGAAATGATTCGAAAACGGTTAGTCAAAACCAGAGTGGCCGGATTATAAATGGAAGGATTGGTGAAAAAAGGAATTTCTCTCAATACACATCAAATGGTTTCCGCAACCGGGGGAATTCTCCTGAAGGATGGAGGGCAGACCTGTTTGGGTGTTTCTATCGATACGAGAACCTTGGAACCCGGGGCCTTATATTTTGCCCTTCAGGGTGAACGCTTTGATGGGCATTCTTTTGTGAAAGAGGCCGTGGATAAGGGGGCCCATGGCGTAGTCATACAAACCGACCGTTTTTATTCGATGGGGGAATGGCTTTCACAAATCAGGGGTTTTGTCATCGGTGTGAACGATACACTGCGGGGCCTTCAAGATTTGGCCTCAGCTCACCGGAGGCAATTTGACCTTCCCCTGGTCGCCGTGACGGGAAGCAACGGGAAAAGTACAACCAAAGAGTTGATCGCTTCCATTCTCCAAGGGCGTTGGCATGTATTAAAAAACGTTGGAAATCTGAATAACCATATCGGCGTTCCGTTGACCCTTTTAAAATTAGACCCCTCCCATCAAGCGGCGGTTTCCGAGATGGGAATCAGTGGTCGGGGGGAGCTCACCCGCCTGTGTGAAATGGCTCAACCCGAATTGGGGGTGATTACCAATATCGGCCCAGCCCACCTGCAAGCTTTGGGATCCTTAGAGGGGGTGGCCCAAGCCAAAGGAGAACTATTAGAGGCTTTAAAATCCGGTTCCCTATTTGCCCATAATCTGAATGATCCCTATATCACCGGGTTGGTGATGAAAACCCGGGGAATCAAAATAATTTCGTTCGGGTTAGACAGGGTGGCCGATGTTTCAGGGCAGGCGATGGGGTTTGATCCTCAGCGGGGAGAAATATTCCGGTTGAAAACCAGGGAGGGGGAGGTTTCCGTTTCCCTTCCGCTTTTTGGCCACCATCATATCCTCAATGCCTTGGCTGCTTCTGCCGTTGCCATTGGCCTTGGTTTTTCCCTTGATGAAATCAAAAGGGGTTTGGAAGGATTTTCGGGAATGAAGATGCGGATGGAAGTGCACCCCACCCCCGCGGGAATTTGGGTGATCAATGATGCCTACAATGCCAATCCGGATTCGATGAAATACGCCCTTGAGACATTGGTACGTTTAAAAGGGCCCGGCCGTGGGATTGCGGTTTTGGGGGATATGTTGGAGTTGGGAGCAGAATCAGAAGATCTTCACCTGCAATTGGGGCGTGCGACCGGGCGTCAGGGTTTAGATTTTCTTTTCACCGTTGGAGAGCAGGGCCGTTTATTGGCCAAGGGAGCGGTTGAGGGAGGAATGGATTCTGACAAGGTGTGGGCCCTGGACCATGGGGTGGAGGTGACAACCCATTTGAGCGGATTATTAAGGGCGGGGGATTGGGTTTTGGTAAAAGGCTCTCGAAAAATGCGATTGGAGGAGATTGTCGAGGAGCTGTTGAAAAAATAACGGGCTATTGGGTTTTTTTTAATATCCATCCATAGGAAAAAATCATCTATGCTTTATCATTTATTATATCCCCTTCATATCGATTATGGCATTTTCAATGTTTTCCGGTATATCACCTTTCGGACCATCTATGCGGTCCTGACCGCATTGGTTATTTGTTTCGTGTTGGGTCCGTGGATCATCCGGATGCTTCAGAAATATAACGTGGGTCAAAACATTCGGCAAGAGGGGCCGAAGTCTCATCACGTGAAATCCGGTACCCCGACCATGGGGGGCCTGATGATCCTGTTTGCCGTGATTATTCCCACACTCCTTTGGGCGGACCTCACCAACCCATATATTTGGCTCACTGTCTTTGCCACATTGGGATTCGGTTTGGTGGGGTTTTGGGATGATTACCGAAAAGTGATCAAGAAACAGTCAGAGGGCTTGACCCCTTGGCCCAAGTTTTCCCTTCAAGTTCTGATTTCGGTGGTGGTGGGTTTGAGCCTTTATAACCTGCCCGCATATTCGACACAGCTGAGTGTTCCTTTTTTCAAAGACTTTAATCCCGATTTGGGATGGCTGTATATTCCTTTTATTGTTTTGGTCCTTGTGGGCGCATCCAATGCGGTGAACCTGACCGATGGTTTAGACGGTTTGGCCATCGGCCCGGTGACGGTGGCGGCGGTGGCGTATACCATCGTGGCCTATGTCACGGGCCATGCAAAGTTTGCGGGTTACCTTTTGATTAATCATATTGAGGGGGCTGGTGAATTGGCCATCTTTTGCGGGGCCATGGTGGGGGCCAGCCTTGGTTTTTTGTGGTTCAATACCTATCCCGCCTCCATCTTTATGGGAGACGTGGGTTCATTACCCTTGGGGGCCGCCTTGGGAACGGTGGCGGTGATGACCAAACATGAACTGTTGCTGGTCCTCGTGGGGGGTATTTTTGTCATTGAAGCCTTGTCGGTCATCTTTCAGGTGACCTCCTATAAATCGAGGGGGAAACGGGTTTTTTTAATGGCTCCCATCCACCATCATTTTGAATTAAAAGGGTGGGAAGAACCCAAGGTCATCGTTCGATTTTGGATTATTGCCATTATTCTGGCTTTGTTGAGCCTTAGTACATTGAAACTTCGGTAACGGTTTTTTTTAAAAATATGATTTGGGATGAACCATCTGTGAAAGAGCAACCGATTTTGGTGGTGGGTGCGGGGAGAAGCGGGGTTTCGATTTGCCGGGTATTGACCCGAATGGGGGCCAAGGTAACCCTGACGGATCATCAACCCCATCCTGTGGACCCGTTCATTTTTGAGGAATTATCTCAAAAAGGTGTGCGATTGGAATTGGGTGGCCATTCAATGGATACTTTTCTTCAGGCAAAGCGGATCATTCTGAGCCCGGGAGTTCCCCCTACACTTTCTCCTTTATTGAGGGCAAAGGAAAAAGGGATTCCCGTTTGCGGAGAAGTGGAGTTTGCCTCCTCTTTTTTGAACGGTCAATGGGTGGCAGTGACGGGAACCAACGGAAAAAGTACCACCACCTCTCTGATTGGGGAGCTTTTAAAACGTCGGTGGGGGTCGGTGTTCGTGGGAGGGAATCTCGGAAAACCGCTGTCGGAGGCTGTTTTAGAAAAAAGAATGTGGGATGCGTTGGTGGTGGAGCTCAGTAGCTTTCAGCTGGAAACCATCCAGCAATTCCATCCGTTCATCGGTGTTTTATTGAATGTGACGCCTGATCATATGGACCGGTACTCCCATTTTAAAGATTATTTTTCGGCAAAAGGGCGTCTTTTTAAAAATATGAATTCCGGTGATTGGGTGGTGGCCAATGGAGACGATCCCGTGGTGGCGGACCTGGCGGGACGGACCCCCTGTTCCGTGGCCTATTTTCATTTCGATCAGATTCCCTCCCGAGGGGTTTACTGTCAGGGAGGAGAAATATTCTCTACCCTCCATGGGGAATCCCGGAAAATTCTCAATACCAAAGATCTTCAATTGCTGGGAAAACATAATTTTCAAAACGTGATGGCCTCCATCGCAGTGGGGGAAATTTTAAATTGTCCCGAAGAAGAGATCCGTCAGGCGATGATACAGTTTCGGGGTCTTCCCCACCGGATGGAACGGGTCCGTGAAATCAATGGGATCTGTTTTATCAATGATTCAAAAGGGACCAATATGGGGGCATTGAAGATATCCCTCGAGAGTTTTTCCTCTCCAGTGATATTAATTGCCGGAGGAAAGGATAAAGGGGGAGAATTCGACTCTGTGAATCCGTTGGTAGGGGAGAAAGTTCGGGTCTGTTTCCTGATTGGGGAAGCCGCCCCCCGGATGGAGAAAGCCTGGGGGAAGCAGACCGAATGTCAGCGCGTTTCGGATTTGGGGGATGCGGTGAAGAGGGCTTGGAAAACGGCCCGGCCCGGTGATGTCATCCTTTTTTCTCCAGGGTGTTCCAGTTTTGATATGTTCCGGGATTTTGAGGAAAGAGGTCAGGTTTTTAAAGAATGGGTCTGGAAGTTGTGAGGGGAGAAAACGGGAAAAAATGAGGGTAGGGGTGGACGGGAAAGAGAGAAGTTGGGATAAGGGGTTGTTCGGAATAACCTTTGTTTTGGTGGTGGGGGGTCTCGTCATGATTTACAGCGCCAGTACCGTGATGGCGGCCAAAAAGTATGGGGACTCCTTTTTTTTCCTCAAACAGCAGCTCCTTTGGGCCATTCTGGGAATGATGGCCTTGGTGATGGCGTCATCCATTCCCTATCGGTGGTGGAGGAAAATGGTGGTTCCTCTCACGGGGATTTCCCTGGCTCTTTTGGTTTTGGTGATTCTTCCCAGCATCGGCCTTTCAGCCAATGGGGCCAGGCGTTGGCTTCCCCTTGGGCCACTGACTTTTCAGCCGTCTGAATTGGCAAAGCTGGTTCTAATCCTTTATTTGGCCCATTACCTAGTCAAACACAAAGAGAAAATAATGAGTTGGCGGGAGGGGTTGCTTTTTCCGATTTTTTTGGTGGGGCTTTTTATTTTCTTGGTTTTGTCGGAACCTGATTTGGGGGGAGCGGTGGTGATGGGAGTGGTGGCCGTTTCTCTATTATTTGTAGGCGGAGCACGGGTCCACCATTTGTTGGTCCTTGCCATTGGATTAATCCCTTTATTGTACACAGCCATTTTGACCAGCCCTTATCGGATGGAGAGATTGTCCGTCTATTTAGATCCATGGAAAGATCCCAGCAATTCCGGTTTTCAAATGGTTCAGTCGTTTTTATCCTTGGGAAGCGGGGGTCCCTTCGGGTTGGGATTAGGCGCCGGAAAGCAGAAACTGTTTTATCTGCCCGAACCCCATACCGATTTTATCTTTGCCGTCATCGGGGAGGAACTTGGATTCCTGGGCGGATTGATTTTAATTGGGTGTTTTCTTTTTTTAGTCTGGCGCGGTTTGCGGATTTCCCTCAAAGTGGGGGATCCCTTCGGAACCTACCTGGGGTTTGGAATTACATTGATGATTGCCGTACAGGCTTTGATGAATATGGGTGTGGTGACCGGCCTTCTTCCCACCAAGGGCCTTCCCCTTCCTTTGATCAGTTATGGGGGATCTTCTCTTTTAGTGACACTCACCGGGATCGGGATTTTGTTAGGGCTTTCCAAACAAGGGGGTATGTTTTCCAGGGTCCGTCCTTATGACGTGGGAAGAAAGGTGGCACGGGGCCGCCGGGCGTAAGATCGGAATGAAACGGTTTTATCCAATAGCAGTGATTTGGGGTTTAGGTTTTGAAAAGGGAATTTTTAATAGGTGAGATCCTCTTCGATGGAAGTGTTAATTGCGGGTGGGGGAACAGGAGGGCATTTGTATCCCGGCCTTGCTTTGGCAAAAGAACTGGTACACCGAAAAGAGGATTTGCAAATTACTTTTGTGGGAACCGCCCGGGGAATGGAAGCCCGGGTCCTTCCCCGGGAAGGATTTCCTTTGGCGTTGATCCGGGTGGAGGGGCTAATGGGCCGGGGAATCATCAAGGGCCTGGGCGTCATTACCCATCTTCCATTGTCCCTATGGGATTCATTTCGGATTCTCAAAAAACACCAGCCCGCATTGGTCATCGGGGTGGGTGGATATGCTTCCGGTCCGCTAATGCTGGCGGCCACGATTTTAGGGAAACGCCGATTGATTTTGGAGCAAAACGTTATTCCGGGAATGACGAACCGACTTTTAGCTCCCTGGATGCACCGGGTGGTGGTTTCGTTTAAGGAGAGCCGCATGTATTTTCCAAAAGGGAAAGTGGCCGTTTTAGGAAATCCTGTTCGACGGGAACTGTTACAGGGAGCAGAAGGGAATGCAGGGGAAAAAGGGAAAAAGACCCTTTTAATATTTGGGGGAAGCCGGGGGGCCCGAACCCTTAATCGGGGCATGGTGGAGGCTTTGGATCTCTTCAAAAAAGAAGGGAAGGATTGGGGGATCATTCATCAAACCGGTGAAGCGGATTTTTTATGGGTGAAACAGAAATATGAGGAGAAAGGAATCCGGGCACAGGTGGAGCCGTTTCTTTTTGATATGGGGGCGGCCTACGGACAGGCGGACCTGGTTGTCAGTCGGGCAGGGGCCACTACCATTGCGGAAATCACCGCCTGCGGGTTGCCCGCGATACTGGTTCCCTTTCCTTATGCCACCCATGATCACCAACGGAAAAACGCAATGGTTTTAGAGCAGGCCGGTGCCGCAGTGGTGATGGCGGATCAGCAACTCAGCGGAACGGGTTTAGGCCGGGAAATCATCCGGCTCATGGGAGATCATCCACGGTTAAAGCAGATGGGATCCATGAGCCGGTCCCTGGGGCATCCCCAGGCTCTTACCGAAATCGCGGACCTTTGTTTTTCCATGATGCAATAGGAAAGTGAGAATGTTTCGAAAGGTTCAGCACATCCATTTTGTCGGCGTCGGCGGTTCCGGAATGAGCGGTATTGCAGAAGTTTTGCTGAATTTGGGTTACCAGGTGACGGGATCCGACCTTCATGCTTCTGAGAATACACGGCGGATTGAGGAACGAGGCGGGAAGGTTTTTCTGGGGCACCACCCCCATCATTTGGAAGGGGCACAGGTGGTGGTTATTTCTTCTGCCGTCTCTCCCAAAAATGTGGAGGTCATCACCGCACGGGAGCGGTCCATTCCGGTGATTCCAAGAGCGGAGATGCTGGCGGAGTTGATGCGCCTGAAATATGGAATAGCCATTGCCGGGGCCCATGGAAAAACCACCACCACCTCCATGGTGGCCACGGTGCTGGCTCAGGGGGGATTGGACCCCACGGCCGTAATTGGTGGGAAACTCAACAGTTTTGGTGGCCACGCCAAATTGGGTCAGGGAGAGTTTTTGGTGGCGGAAGCCGATGAAAGCGATGGATCCTTTTTAAAGTTAACCCCCACCATTGCTGTGGTGACCAACATTGACCGGGAGCATCTGGATTTTTTTAAAGGGATTGACGCCATCCGCCATGCGTTTCTTCAATTTGTCAATAAGGTCCCTTTTTATGGTTTAGCGGTTCTATGCCAGGATCAGGTTCATGTTCAGGAACTGATTCCAAAGGTTGAGAAAAGAATTCTGACCTTTGGGATTACCTCCTCGGCGGATCTGGTTGCAAAAGAGATTGAATTGGAAGGATGGAAATCCACTTTTTCGGTTACCTATCAGAATCGGAATTTAGGTCGGTTTCAATTGACCCTCCCCGGGATTCACAATGTCTACAATGCACTGGCGGCCATCGGGGTAGGCTTGGAGTTGGAGCTGGACGTATCGTTCATACAAAAAGCCCTGTCCGAGTTCAGCGGTGTGGAGCGACGGTTTCAGTGTTTGGGCGAGAAGAGGGGAATCCTGATCATTGATGATTATGGCCACCATCCGACAGAGGTAAAAGCGACTTTGGATGCGGTTCGCGCCGGATGGAGCAGAAGGGTGGTGGTTCTTTTTCAGCCCCACCGTTACACACGGACCCGAGATTTGATGAAAGAATTTTCGGTTGCGTTCCATCAAGCCGACTCCTTGATCGTGACGGATATTTATCCGGCGGGGGAGGAAAGGATTGAGGGAATCCATGGAGAAGGCTTGGTGAAGCAGATCCAAGCAGAGGGACACCCCAATGTAACCTATCAACCCAAA
Organism: Nitrospiria bacterium; assembly: GCA_036397255.1. Classification (NCBI taxonomy): domain Bacteria; kingdom Pseudomonadati; phylum Nitrospirota; class Nitrospiria; species Nitrospiria bacterium. The sequence continues at coordinate 12,663 of DASWJH010000011.1, read as the reverse complement.
ACCGAAACCTTGGCCGAAAAGATCGGCGCGCTTTTAAAGCCGGGTGACATTCTTTTGACCTTAGGGGCCGGCGATATAGGCCGGGTGGGGAGAGAGGTATACGACATCCTTTGAGGAGATTATGATAACCAAAATGCAAAAGAAAAACGATTTGGAATTATTGACTCATGGAATGAAGGGAGAGATCCGGTTCCAGGAACCATTGAGCCGGCATACATCCCTGGGTATTGGGGGTCCGGCGGATGTAATGGTGATCCCCCATGATGAAGAAGACCTTCAACTGCTGGGTCCCCGGATTCAGGAGGAAGGGGTCCCCGTGATGGTGTTGGGGGCCGGGAGTAATCTTCTGGTAAAAGACGGAGGAATCCGCGGGGTGGTCATTAAATTGTCCCGGTTTAGGAAACTGAAAGTGTATCCGGGTGGCGTTTGGGCTGAGGCAGGGGTTCCCCTGCCAACCCTCCTCAAGCAGGGGGTGAATGAGGGTGCCGAGGGTTTTGAATTTCTTTATGGGATTCCCGGAACGGTGGGGGGTGCGGTGACCATGAATGCGGGAACTCGGGAAGGGGAAACCGGGCCGCTGGTTCGAAGGGTCCGCCTTCTGACGTTTAGGGGAGAAATTTTGGAGTTCACAGGAGAGGAATTGGAATTCGATTACCGGTCCTGCCGGCTCCCGTCGGGAATCATATTGAGTACGCTTTTCCGTTTTCAACGGGGTGATAAAAATAAGATACAACAGAGGCTGCAGACCTACCGTGAACGGCGCAATGCCACACAGCCTCTGAACCTTCCTAATGTGGGTTCAATCTTTAAAAACCCTCCGGGGAATTTTGCCGGTCGGTTGATTGAAGATCTCGGTTTAAAAGGGTACCGGATCGGAGGGGCACAGATTTCTGAAAAACATGGAAACTTTTTTGTGAATCGGGGAGGTGCCACTGCCCGGGATGTCATCGGTCTGATTAAATTCGCGGGGAGAAAAATCCAGCAGGAAAGAGGAATTGTTTTGGAGTTGGAGGTCCGACTGGTGGGCCGGGATGGGCCATGACCCCTTTAACGAATAAACGGATCGGGGTCCTCATGGGGGGGGCCTCCAGTGAACGGGAGATTTCCCTAAAGAGCGGTGGGGCCATTGAAAGGGCGCTCAAGCAAAGAGGGTATCAGGCCGTTTCCATTGATGTGGATTCCCAAGTGGACCGAACCCTTCGCAATGAGGAGATCCAAATCGCTTTTTTAGCGCTTCACGGCTCCGGCGGGGAGGATGGGTCGATTCAAGGGCTTTTGGAAACCATGAGAATTCCCTATACGGGTTCAGGGGTGTTGCCCTCAGCGGTGGGAATGAATAAAGGAACCACCAAAATGGTTTTAATGTCCTGCCACATCCGAACTCCCCAGGGGTTTTATGTCCCCCAAGGGGAGCAAACCACCTTCGGGAGCCTTCCCCCCGGTTTTCATTATCCAGTGGTGGTGAAGCCATTAGGTCAGGGTTCCACCATCGGGGTCAGCATCGTAAAGGGTCCAAGCGATATGGAGGCGGCACTGGCCTCTGCTTTTCGTTTCGGTTCTCAGGTTCTTGTGGAGCACTTTATCGAAGGCAAGGAGGTTACCGTCGGCATTTTGGGTGAGACGCCTCTTCCGGTGATCGAAATGCGAACAAAAGAAGCACTGTATCATTATGAGGCGAAATACCAATCTGGGAAAACAGAATATATATTACCGGCGCCTCTTGAAGAGTCCGAGTATCGGGAGGTTCAAAAAATTGCATTGGCGGTACACCGGGCGGTGGGGTGTGAGGGGGTTTCCCGTGTGGATTTTCGAATTGACGGGAAGGGGGTCCCCTTTGTGTTGGAAATCAATACCATTCCCGGAATGACGGAAACCAGTTTATTACCCAAAGCGGCGGCTCACGCCGGCATTGGGTATGAAACCTTGGTGGAGCAGATTTTGGAGAGTGCGTTAGAACGGGAGAAAACGTGGGAATAGAATCCTTTTTTGACCCGTTTAAAAAAAAAAGGCGGAAAAAACGCTCGGGGAATAAAAAACGACGGAGGAAAAGTTGGAAAAAAAGAAAATGGGGTGCATCTTATTTTTGGATTGTTTTTTTCTTTTTAATCGGACTTCCCCTGATCAGTCTGTTGTTGAAAAAGGGGATCAATGAACTTGAAGCGTCTCCTTGGTTTGGCCTCCAACAGGTGAAGGTAATGGGACAACAGGTGGTTCCGGAAAAGGACCTGTTGGGGCTTTTGCAGATTCCAAGGGATGTAACGCTGGGTGAGCTCAATCTGGATGAAATGAAAGAAAGGGTGCTGACCCACCCTTGGGTGCAAGATGTTTCGTTGCATAAGGGATACCCCGATCAGCTTCGGGTAGAAGTGGTGGAACGGCGTCCGACGATTGCATTAAAAGGATGGGGGAATCAATGGTTTTTGGTGGATGCCGAAGGGATTATATTGGAGAAAACCGTTTCTCCGGTTTCTCTTCTTCCCAGATTTTTACCCCGAACTTCTCAGAATTGGGCTGTGGGAGAGCAAATTCAGGACCCGGGTTTTGCCCCGGGGCTCCGGCTGGCCCGTGAATTGAAGGTGAACTATGGGTATGGGGATGAGATTAAAATCGAAATCGGTGAGGCCCAAAATATGGTGCTTCAGGTGGAGGGGTACCGGGTTCATTTTGGTGAGGACCCTTTTCAAAAAAAGTTAAAAAAGTTTTTGGATATCCGGGAAGATCTGGGTCATCGGAAAATCAAAAAAGGGGAGATTGACTTGAGGTTTTCGGATAAAGTGGTCGTGAAGCATTCCAAAAGAGGAATGTAATGGAGAGGAGGTGTAAAAGGGATTGGGCAAACAAGAGAACATAATCGTGGGTCTGGATATTGGGACCACCAAAATATGTGCGGTGGTGGGTGAAGTTGTCGATGAGACGCGGGTGGATATCATCGGAATTGGCACCAGTCCTTCACGGGGTCTCCGGAAAGGGGTGGTGGTCAATATCGAAAGTACGGTGGAATCTATTAAAAGGGCCATCGAAGAGGCCGAGTTAATGGCCGGGGTTCAAATTAATTCCGTGTATGCAGGAATTGCCGGAAGCCATATCAAAGGATTCAACAGCCGGGGAGTAATTGCGGTCAAGGATCATGAAGTCACCCAAGCGGATATTGATCGGGTATTGGATGCGGCCAAGGCCGTGGTGATTCCCTTGGACCGGGAAGTGCTCCACGTCCTTCCTCAAGAGTTTATCGTGGATGATCAAGATGGGATCATCGAGCCACTGGGAATGTCTGGTGTAAGGCTTGAAGCGGAGGTGCATATTATTACCGGTGCGGTGACCTCGGCCCAGAACATTGTGAAGTGCGTGAACCGTGCGGGTTTGGAAGTGGAAGAGATCATCATCCAGCCCCTGGCCTCCAGCGAGGCGGTTTTAACTCCGGATGAGCGGGAGTTGGGTGTGGCGATGGTGGATATCGGAGGGGGGACGACGGATATCGCAACCTTCATGCAGGGCAGTGTCTGGCACACGGCGGTGATCGGTATTGGCGGACACCATTTAACCAACGATATTGCGGTGGGTTTAAGAACCCCTGCAGCGGAGGCGGAGAAAATTAAACGCCGTTTTGGTTGCGCGATGACCGCATTGGTTCAGGATGAAGAGACCATCGAGGTTCCATCCGTTGGAGGAAGACCGCCTCGGGTTCTCTCCAGGCAATTACTCTCCGAAATCATCGAGCCCCGTGCGGAGGAGATCTTCAGTCTGGTGGGCCGTGAGATTAAAAAAACCGGCCATGGCGAAATGGTGGCTTCCGGTGTGGTGATTACCGGGGGAAGTGCCATTATGGACGGGATGGTGGAGATTGCTGAGCGGGTTTTGGACCTTCCGGTTCGTAAAGGGGTTCCGAGTCGAGTGGGGGGTCTGTTGGATGTGGTCAATAGCCCATTGTATTCCACCGGTGTTGGATTGGTGCTCTATGCCCTTAAAACACAGCAAGGGTATCTGGTTCATCGGGGGGCCAATGGTCATCGGATGGTTCAGAAAATGGTGGGACGGATGCAAGGGTGGTTTCGAATGTTTTTCTAAACCGTTGCGGGCCAGATGCCTTTTCCAAAAAAAACGAGGCCGTTTCCAAACGGTCCCAAAAACAATTTGGATTTAAAATTTATGGCATCGTTGAAAGATGATGACCCTAAACGAAAAGGAGGAGAAAAAAAAGATGGCAAACCAAGGTGAAAAAAAGGATGTCATGTTTCTCTTTGATGAGGCAAAAGAGAAAGGGGCCAAAATCAAGGTGATTGGTGTTGGCGGGAGCGGCTGCAACGCCATCAATTCAATGATTCTTTCCCGTTTAGAAGGGGTTGAGTTCATTTCCGCCAATACGGATCTTCAGGCTTTGGGGACTTCCTATGCGGAGGTGAAGATTCAATTGGGTTCCCGGTTGACCCAGGGTTTAGGAGCCGGGGCCGATCCGCAAGTCGGAAGAGAAGCCGCTCTGGAGGAAGAGGAGAAAATCCGTGAGTCTCTTACGGGGGCGGACATGGTGTTTGTGACGGCTGGAATGGGTGGAGGAACCGGAACCGGTGCCGCTCCGGTCATATCCAACATTGCCAGGGAATTGGGGGCCCTCACCGTTGCGGTCACCACCAAGCCCTTTTCTTTTGAGGGTGCCAAAAGAGGCCACCGCGCGGAGGAAGGACTTCGGGAGCTGCGAAAATATGTGGACACATTGATTGTGATCCCCAACCAACGTCTGTTGAGTGTGGTGGACGAGGAAACCCCGTTGGTGGATGCCTTTAAGGTGGTGGATGATGTTCTCAGGCAAGCAGTTCAAGGGATTTCCGATTTGATTACCATTCCGGGACTGGTCAACGTGGATTTCGCCGACGTGCGAACCGTCATGTCTCACATGGGCCGGGCGGTGATGGGGATGGGGGCATCCCGTGGAAACGATCGTGCGGTGGAAGCGGCTCAAAAAGCTATCTCCAGTCCGTTGCTTGAGGATGGTTCCATCGAGGGGGCTCGGGGTGTTCTTCTCAACATTACCGGGGGACGGACCCTTGCCCTTCATGAGGTTACCGCTGCGTCTTCCATTATTCAGGAAGCGGCCGATCCGGAGGCCAATATTATTTTTGGTTCGGTCATCGATGAATCCATGGTAGAGGAGGTGATTGTCACTGTGATTGCCACCGGTTTTGAGCGGGCCGCCATAGAAGAAGAGACCTTTAAAAAAACGGAGACGCAAAAACCCGCCTATTCCAAACCCATGGAGCGGGAGCGGCCCCAGTATATGAAACGGGTGGTCAATAGCGACTTTGACCGGGAGACCCTGGGAATCGGAGACGAGGAATGGGATGTGCCCGCGTTCCTCCGGAAACAGGCTGATTAAATGGGGTTTTGGTTTTGAAAGAAGACAAAAAGATGTTAAAGTAGGATGGTGAAACAGGATTATGTCATTCAAGCATCCAACCAGGGGCCCGTTTTATCGCTTCTTCCTCTTCAAAATAGAAACGGGCTTCAGCATTTCTTCGGCTTAAAAGGGAACGGGAGCAAACCCTCCGATCCACTGAGGGGATCCACAAAAACCGGTTCGCTGGATATGGAGGGAGACCGGGTGTTAAAGCTCCGGCAGGTTCACAGCGATCGGATCCGAATTCACCGGAAGGGGGAAGAGGTCCCTTTCGAGGATACTGAGGGTCATGATGGAGTCGTATCCGATGAAAAAGGACTTTGGCTTCATGTGTTTACTGCGGATTGTGTTCCTTTATTATTTTATGATCCCCACCGGGAGGTGGGGGGAGCCGTCCATGCGGGATGGAGAGGTTCGGTTGCAAAAATTTCGGAAAAAACCATCGGCACATTACAAAAAGAGTTCGGATGTCATCCGGAGGATCTTCTGGTGGGCATCGGCCCGTCCATCGGCCCCTGTTGTTATGAAGTAGGAGGGGAGGTGCTGGATAAGCTGGCCTCAGCATTTACCGATTGGGAATCCTGGGTCTTCAAAAAGGACCCTCAAAAAAGTTTTCTGAATTTATGGGAGATGAACCGGCGGCAATTGGTGAAGGGGGGCCTACGAGAGGATCATATCTTTACCACGGGTCTTTGCACCTATTGCCGGCCTGAGCTTTTCTTTTCTTACCGCAGAGACGGACCCGGGATGGGAAAGATGGTCAGCGGTGTGATGATACACAAAGGTTCAGGTGAGTGAGGGGCAGTCCCATTGATTTTTCAATAAGACTCCAGGCCATTCGGGAACGGATCGGGCATGCCGCTGAAAGGGCGGGTCGCCCCCCAGCGGATGTCCGGTTGTTGGGTGCCAGTAAAACGGTTTCCGTGGAAGTTCTCCGTGAATTCCGGTCTTTGGGCCTCCATCGGTTTGGAGAGAACCGTGTCCAGGAAGCCCTCCCCAAGGTAGAGGCTTTGGGTTCCGGAGTGGAATGGCATTTTATCGGCCACCTTCAGAAAAATAAGGTCAAATCGGTTGTTGGCCATTTTGAAATCATTCATTCATTGGACAGTTTAGGGTTGGCTAAAGCGATTAACCAATATTGCGAAAAAATAGGGAAAGGACAACCGGTTTTGTTGGAGGTGAATGTTTCGGGGGAATCCAGCAAAGAGGGGTTTAACTTCCAGGAGGTTGAAAAGGCAGTGAAAGCGTTAAACGATTTCCCCCGGGTTGAGGTGAGAGGGTTGATGACCGTTCCCCCTCATGCTTCCGATCCTGAATTCTCCAGGCCCTATTTCCGATTGCTGAACGGTTTGCGGAATAAGTTGGAGCAGTTGTCCGGAAGACCTTTTCCTGAGCTTTCCATGGGAATGTCCAACGATTTTGAAGTGGCCATTGAGGAAGGTGCAACCATCGTCCGGATTGGAACGGCATTATTCGGTGAACGTCCCCCGGTTCACTAAAGTTTTTCCCCTCCCTTTGTAAGGGAGGGATTGGGAGGGTAGAGAGGCCTTTCCCCTCCCGCCTTACCCCATACGCCTAACACGTTTTTAAGTGAGGGGCTTAGGGGAGGGGGCTTCATTGAAGTAGAGAACAAACAAAATGAAAAAAACAAAAGGAAAACAGATCGGCATCATCGGTTTAGGCAGCATGGGAGAAGCCCTTCTCAGAGGCATTCTTCAAACGAAATTGACCGGCCCCGGTGAAATCATAGTTTCCGATACTTCGAAAGAGAGGTTGAATATCGTTCACCGGGAATTCAAGGTGACCACCACAGTATCCAACCGGGAGGTGGTTAAATCCGCTCCGTTGATTTTACTGGCTGTCAAACCGCAGGTGGCCTCATCGGTTCTCACCGAGGTCCGCCCAGCCATGACGCAAACCAAATTATTCGTATCGGTGGTGGCGGGGCTTCCTATTTCGCGGATGGTGGCGGGTTTGGGGACCCAAGTCAAAGTGATCCGGGTCATGTCCAATGCCCCGGCGCTGATCCGAGAGGGGGCAACTGCCATGGCCCCAGGTAAGGGTGTGGATGATAAAGAATTAAAAAAGGTCCAACGCCTTTTTGAGGCCATCGGACGGGTGGTCATCGTGGATGAACGGGATATGGATGCCATCACGGGGTTGAGCGGAAGCGGGCCTGCCTATCTTTTTATGGTCATGGAGTCACTGGCCGACGGGGGGGTGAGGATGGGTTTGTCCCGGGAGGTGGCCATGTTTCTGGCGGCACAGACCACGCTGGGTGCGGCACGGATGGTTTTAGAAACCGGAGGCCATCCCGCCCTTTTAAAGGATAAGGTGAGCTCTCCCGGAGGAACCACCATGGCAGGGCTTCACGAGCTAGAGATGGGAGGAATCCGGGGCGCTTTTATTTCAGCGGTCAAAGCGGCAACGGAACGCTCCGAAGAGTTGGGGCAAACGGGGAGGAAATAAAAACAGGATGTCAGCTTTATTTGGTGCGCTCGCATTAATGGTGAATATGGCCCTTGAGATAATGGTGTGGGTTATTATTGCCAGAGCCATCATTTCCTGGGTCAGCCCGGATCCGTACAATCCGATCGTTCAAACCCTTTATCGCATTACCGAGCCCATCTTGGAACCTTTTCGACGACTGGTCCCGATGCATAGTATCGGTGTGGATTTATCACCGATATTAGCCATTATTGTCATTTATGGAGCACGTTTTTTCTTAGTGCAAGTTTTAACGAACACGGCTAATTATTTTAGATAAGGTCCTTTCAAGGTAATGTAAAAGGAGGGGTTATGAAAATTACACCCTTAGACATTGAGCAAATGAAATTTAAGGTGCGTATGAGAGGGTATGACCGGAGAGAAGTCGATGAGTTTTTGGACTCCCTGACGATGGAGTATGAAGGGGTCCTCAAGGACAATACCAACCTTCGTGAGCGGTTGGCCACACTGGAAATTCAACTATTGGATTTAAAGAAGAAAGAAGGGATTTTAACTCAGACACTCACCAAAGCGCAACAGCTGGTAGAAGAGATGAAAGAAGGAGCTCAAAAAGAGGCCTCCCTGATCATCAAGCAGGCGGAGCTGCAGGCCGAAGAATTTATGAAGGAAGTGCGGGGGGAATCGGCAAAAATGCGCAGTGAGATTTTGGATTTACATAAACAAAAATCCTTTTTTATCGAGCGGTGCCGCTCCACCATCGAATCCTTTCAAAAGGTGGTTGAGCTGGAAACCCAAGAAACCAGTTTGGAAAGAGAAAGCTCTTAAACGTTATTTAAAAATACAAATGGATAGAAAAAAGGAGGAAGACGTGCGTTATCACGTTTATATTACCCAAAAAGGAAGTCTTTATAGCGCTGAAGTTCCTGCACTGCCTGGGTGTGGTGCGGTGGGACGGTCCGAGCATGAAGCCATCAAAAATATTCGCTTTATTATTCAAGAACATCGGGTGAGGCTACAGCGGACCAGACAACCTCTGCCACTTGTGATGGAGGTTGAATTACCGGAAGAGGGTTCTAAAAAGACCGTTTCCAGCCTTCATTTGAACGGAAACAGAAGTTAGGCTATAGTTAAATAAGAGATAAAGCGTTTTTTTATCTCGTCTATTATGATAGATAGGCGATCCCAGCCTAATGAGGGGGTGGTTTGATTTTAAGAGACCGCGGGTGGAAGGCTTACCAAGAAGAATTTTTAAAAAGAAAGCGGCGATACCCTTCCGGGTGGTGGGCCAGATTAAAAAGAGAATGGAATAGGATCAGAAAATTGAACTGGGTTCCGGTGTTGAACAAGTTAAATCGGCCAATGGGTTTTTTAATTCTGATCACCAGCGGGATAGCCTTACTGGGGTGGTTCTCCTCCAATGACCTTTTCCGGGACCCTTCCCTCGGGCCGGGACACCCGGTTCCCGTGAAAGGTATCAATGATGCCCAGTGGAAAGGGATAGAGGTTGGTCCCTTATTTATCAGTGATTCCTGGGTCCGTTTTAAAAATAATTACAAACCCACTTTTCAGGATGTTCAAAATGATCAGTTCGTCACGCAGCTTCCCGAGGGAGTGGACATCACCTATTCCTTGAATGTTCCCTTGCAAAGGAAAATCGAGAAGGTGATGAAAAAATACCGTCTTCCTTATGGAATGCTGATCGCCATGGACCCGAAGACCGGTCGGATTTTGGCCATGGTGGATTATTCCCGTGTGGAACCCGATCATGAGAACCTGAATCTGCGGTCATCCTATCCCGCCGCCTCTGTTTTTAAATTGGTCACCGCCGCTGCTGGGATTGAGAAAAAAAAGGTGACCCCCGAAACACAGATTGCCTTTCATGGGGGACTTTGGAAATTGGGTCCAAGGAATTGGAAAGATAATCCCAAGCGGGACCGGGATCACATTTCCTTAAAATACGCCTTGGCTAAATCCTGCAATGTGGCCTTCGCCAAAGTGGCGCTTCGCTGGCTGGGGGAGGAAGGGCTTCAATGTTTTGCAGAATCTTTTTGGTTTAATAAACCCATTCCGTTTGAATTCCCCGTAGAGACCAGTAAGGCCCAGTTTGGACCCAGTGAGCAGAGTATTGCGCTTACCGCTGCGGGAATGGGTAAGGTGGGCCTCAGTCCATTACACGGTGCGATGATCGCCTCTGCCATTGCCAACAATGGGGTAATGATGGTTCCGAAATTGGTGGAGAAAGTCAGCTGGGACAATGGTTCTGAAATCTATCGTTTTAAAGAGGAACCCATGACCCAAATCGTTTCTCCACAGACCGCCGATCAGTTGAAAGAAATGATGGCTTATACGGTGACCAAAGGAACTTCCCGGAAGGCGTTTCACACCCGGAGGGGAACGCCCTATATTAAAGGCGTATCCATTGGTGGAAAAACCGGTTCCCTTCGAGGGAATGACCCCAAAGGTAAATATAGTTGGTTCGTTGGAATGGCTCCTTTGGATGATCCGGAGATTGCCCTTGCCGCCCTGATCGTCAATAAACCTATCTGGCATATCAAAGCCTCTCACCTCGCCAAAGAAGCATTTGACGCCTATTTCAAAATAAAAGAATCTCAAACCATCGCATTGAATAAGTAAATTTTAGGTCTGGTTCTTCCTCCAATACAATCCTTTTCCCGTCATTCCCGTGAAACCTGTCCCCGTATGCTTAAAGCGGGATTCCAGAACTCTTTTTTTTATTAAATTCCTCCCCTTTGTAAAGGGAGGTGAGGTGGGGCAGAGTTTTTTTTAAAAATTATTTAGAAGCCGTCATTCCCGCGCAAGCGGGAATCCAGGATTTTTTTCCTTTAATGGAATTCCTCAATCCTCCAACCTCCCGTCTTACCCCTCCCGCCTAACGCATTTTTAAAGGGACAGTCCTTGTTGTGTCTCAGAATGACAATGAAATAATCCAGCCCGTCATTCCCGCGTAAGCGGGAATCCAGGATTTTTTTTTTAATAGAACCCCCAAATCCCCTCCTTTTGGAAGGCCCCTTTATTCCCTCCCTTTGTAAGCAAGGGATAGGGAGGGTAGAAAATCTTTTTCTTGTTCTCCCATCCCTTTTTTTCGTTTTTTCGGTATAATAGTTCCATAAACCAACTCTGAGAGCCCACCCATGAGTGAAAAATACAATTTTGATTTCTTAATCATCGGGAGCGGCCCCGCAGGACAACGGGCGGCGGTCCAAGCCTCCAAACTGGGAAAACGCGTTGCGATTATTGAAAAGCGCCGTGCGGTGGGAGGAGTCTGCCTGGATGTGGGAACCATACCCAGCAAAATGTTCAGGGAAGCGGTTCTTTCATTAACCGGACCGGGATCGGTTTTTGAAAAAGGGAAGCTGGATCTCCAGCCAAGAGGAATTACCGCTCGCGAACTTTTGGAGCGTGTAGATGAAGTCGTCAAACGGGAAACTTCAGTTGTGGAGAATCAACTGCACCGGAATGGTATTTCGGTCATCAAAGGAGAGGCGTCTTTTAAAGACCCTCATACCCTGATCGTTGCCGATGAACGGTCCGCACGCGAGGTGTCGGCGGAAAACATTCTCATTGCGGTGGGAACCACCCCTGTTCCCGTTCCCGGGGTCGACATCGCTGAAAAAAATATTTTAACCAGTGATGACATCGCCTGCATGGAAAAATTACCTCGGACACTTGCCGTGGTCGGAGGAGGGGTCATCGGAATTGAATATGCCTCCATGTTTGCGGCTTTGGGAATTGAGGTAACTCTGGTGGATAAGAGAAACCGTCCCATGGAATTTTTAGACGCCGAGATCGTGGACGAATTGATTCATCAAATGAGAAATCGGAACGTGATTTTCCGTTTTAATGAATCGGTTGCTAAAGTATTAGTCTCCGATCAACCCTCCCGTTGTGCGGTGATTGAACTGGAATCGGGGAAGCGGATTGTGACCGACATGCTTTTATTCTCCGTTGGCCGAATGGGAGCCACCGAAAAGTTAGAACTAAAAGCCGCCGGGTTGTCCGCCGATCATCGCGGGCGTTTGAAAGTGGATTCAGAATTTCGTACGGATACACCTCATATTTTTGCCGCGGGGGATATTATCGGCTACCCTAGCCTTGCCGCCACGTCCATGGAGCAGGGAAGGTTGGCGGCCTGCTACGCTTTCAACATCAAAACCCGGCCCATGGCCGATCATTTTCCTATCGGAATTTATGCAATACCGGAAATTTCCATGGCAGGCCAAACGGAAGGGGAACTCACCGAGAAAAAGATTCCCTATGAAACGGGAATTGCCCGGTACCGGGAGATTGCTCGCGGACAGATTTTAGGAGATGATACCGGTCTATTTAAATTATTGTTTCACCGGGAAAACAAAAAACTGTTAGGGGTTCATATCATCGGAACCGGTGCAACCGAACTGGTTCATATTGGGCAAGCGGTTTTGGGCCTCGGGGCAGGCCTGGATTATTTCATGGAAACCGTTTTTAATTACCCCACCTTAGCCGAATGCTATAAAGTCGCCGCGTTAGATGCCTACAATAAATTCCAGATTTAGTTTTTCTGGCTCATCTTGTTTTTTTGGTTTGTCTAGTCTGTTCTGTTTTTTTAGGATATTTTTTCTGCCTCCAACCTATTCCCTCCAACGTTTTTTGCTTCCCTCATTTGTAAGCCCCCAAATTCCCTCCCTTTGTAAGCAACTGTCTTAAAAGTCAAGGGGAGATTATAAAATTAGTTTTCCACGGGGTTCCATGTTTCAACATAGCATTCAGAATGACCAACAATTTTCTCATACAAGCGGTAAGGGCCACGTTTTTAGCTTTTCCCGCTA